>DASVMH010000310.1:0-5791 GCA_036384455.1 Marmoricola sp.
GTGGTGTGCGTCTCGGTGGTCATGAGTCCTCCAATAGTGGTGTTGGGGTTAGTCGGCGGCGAGGTCGTAGCCGCCGAGCGGGGAGCGCCCTGGGACGTGGCGACGGCCGTGCTCGCCGCGTTCGGTCAGGATCGGCACGCCGGGCCGCTGCCAGGCGGTCGGGTAGTTGTCCTTGACCCATGCGGCGACGGCCGCGGTTCGCTGCTTGTTGTCGAACCGGGCGAGCTTGGGCGGGAGGGTCGGCAGCTCGCGCCATCCGGGGAGGGCGTGATCGTGCCATGCCTCGACGGCGGCGTTTTCGTTGTCGGTGATGACGTGCCAGGCGCAGCGGGGGCAATTCGCCTGGTACCGGCCTCCGCCGGGGAGCGGGGCGGCGCTGTGGTCGTGGTCGGCCTCTGTGCACCAGGCGTCCGCGGTGAACAGGTGCAGCTCGTGACCCTCTGTGATGGTGAGGCCTCCGCCGTAGTGGGCGGAGTGCCACATGTGGCTCCGGGGGATGCAGCCGAAGTGCCCGTGTTCGGCGCAATAGCGCTCGAAGGCGGCGACGAGCGCGGCGGGCTCGTAGTAGTCCGTCGTGTACGTGAGGGGCGCCCCATCCCACGGGGTGGCGGCGACCGTCTCGCGCTCGAATTCGGCCAGGTCGAACAGGGTGGGCTCACCGTTCATGGCGAATACCTCCAACAGTACTATTAGGGTCAGACGGTGGCGGGCTCGGGTGCGGGCTCGGTGAGCGCGTCCGCGAGGGTGTGCGCGGCTCGAAGGACGTTCGCCGCGGTGGCTTTGATGGTGTCGGCGTCGCAGTTGCTCCACCCGGCGACGTATCCGACGCTGTAGGCGCTGGTGTCCAGTCCGAGAATGCCGGCGACGACGTAGGCGACGCTCTCGGCCTCGGTTTCCTTCACGCCGCGGTGCTCGATGTACTCGGCGTGATCCTCCTCGGCGTGCAGGATCGCGTGTGCTGCTTCGTGCAGCGCGGTCTTTGCGGCCTGTGCGGGCGAGAGGTTCGCGTCAATGACGATGCGGCGGGACTCGGGGTCGGTGTAGCCGTAGGCGGCTCCGGCGATGGGCTCGCGCTCGACTGTCCAGCCGGTGCCGGTGAGGTAGTCGGCGGTGGCGTCGAAGATGCCGCGGGCGTCGTCTCCGGTGAGGGGCCGGGCAATGTTGGCGGGGTCGCCTGCTTCTTCGTCGATGAGGTCGGTCTGTCCCATGTCGAAGACGGACACGGGGAAGAACCGCACGCGGCGCTGTTCTTCTTCCTCGCCGGTCCGCTCGTTCTCGACGGTCTCGCGAATCTCGCGGCCGCCAAAGATGCGGATGCCGCGCTCGCCCTTGCGCACCTGTCGGTTGAGCTTCTGCCAGGTGCGGTAGCCGGCGACGTGGGTCGCCTCGGGGCGCTGGGCGAAGATCAGGAGGAGGTTTCCCAGGCTGTAGCGGTGGAAGGACTGGGCGAAGTCAAGGAACCGCGCCCACGCCTCGGACTCGCGCAGCGCCTCGACCTGTTCCGCGATCGTGGCTTGCAGCTCCTCGGCCTCGGCGCGACGCTCCTCGGCGGTCTTGGTGCTGGTGATCTTGCGGGCCATCTCGCTACCTCCGGTGACGGTATTAGTACTATTAGGGCCACTCAGACCCCCCTCACGTTTTCTTGCCGTGAAGGCACGTAGTGCCATTCAGGGGCGAGGAGGGAGTGCAACCCGAAGGGCGGTGGGGGAGAGAGTTTTCGGCCGATGTGAGGAGCGGAGCGACGCGGCCGAAAAGTCTCGGAGGAGCCGGCGGCGCAGCCGCTTGCGCGGACGACGAGGCCCGTAGAATGCCGCAGGCTTCACGGCGAGAAAACGAGCGCCGCAGGCGCGAGAAGCTGTCGGCCGCGTGCGGCCGTCGTTCACGGTCCGCAGGGTCGCGGGGGAGCGCGAGGGCGCCACCCCTCGTCACGGCAAAGGGCCGGCCTCGAGTTTTTGGGCTACTCCGCTTGACGAGCTGGTGCGAGCGTCGCGTGCAGCAGTTCGTACAGAACCGTTGCGCGTCGTACATCGACGACGGTCGGCCCGGCCAGAGCAGAGTGGAGGCTCGCGAGTTCGTGGGGCAGGACGTAGGCGCGCTCGGGCATCCAGTCGTTGGCGACGCGCTGGAACGCATCGTGCGCGACCCCGGCCTCGGATTCGCTCAGCGGCGTTGTGCGCCCCACTCTGGTCCGATAGATGAGCCGAGCCGCGAGCCGCGCAGCATCAGTGGGCTGCTCGACGCCCATACACCGACCGCAGAGCCATCCTTCCGGGTCGCGCGGCCAGATGGGTGCGCCGATGACGAGATCCGTCCGACAACGTGAGCACGTTCCGGGCCGTCTCGCCCGAATGTTGTCAGGCAACTGCTGTCCCTCCGTCGATGGCCGCCACGGTGCCGTGGTTCCACGAACGGCGGGCAACACCGTTACGTTCCTGCTCGACCTCACGACGAGCAGCGCGCCAGTCTAGGCGGCCGTCAGCGTCTCGTGGGTGAGGGCCGTAGGCATGAGTTCCGTCGTCAGGATAGAGCGCGAGCTGCCTGCGTCCGGGTCGGCGGCTCGCGTGGTTCCGACGAGGGGCTCGCATCCATGCTTCCTCCGCTTGCCACCACGCCCACAGCTCGCGCTCGATGGCGTAGCGAGCTGCGCGCTCCTGCAGTCGCCCGTCGACGTCGAGCTGCACCGCGGCGGCTCGACGGTAGTCGACCGATCGGCGCCGCCACCCGTCACGGGTGCGCACGAGAACGCCGGCACGGGTGAGGCGGTCGAGGGTGGGCCGCACCTGGTCGACGGTGCATCCGGCAGCGCGAGCGATCACGTCCACGAGCTGAGCATCTGCGGTGGTGCGTGCGTAGACGTTCCCTGCGTGGAAGCCGAGCCCCGGTCCCAGGGTGAACAGGTCGTGTGCAGCGTCGAGCGTTCTCTGCGTGAGGGCAGCCAGGAGGATGGATCGTTCTGCGGACCCTGCCCCTGCGGGGCGCGGGTCCGCTTGTGACCGACTTGTAGATGCAGGGCTGGGGATAACCGATTGAGGGTCGATGGTCCAGTGCGCTCCGTGGGGTCCATCAGCCGCGCGGGTCTGTGCGATCCATCCGTCAGCGGCGAGGCGTATGAGGGCCGTTCTGGCCGTTTCTCGGCCGACCCCGGCCAACAGGGCGAGGCGACGGATATCGGCCTCCAGGGAGGCGTTGAGGGCCTGTAGGGCCAGGATGCAGAGGACGTCGAGTACCCGGCGGTCGGTGGGGCCGCCTCCGTGGGCCCAGCGGCCGGTGGCGACGTCGGCGCGGGCTTGCAGCTCGCGCACGTGGGCTGCGATCGCGTCGGCGCGTGCGTCGAACGTGGGATCGTCCCCGATCTGGCGATCGGTGGTGGCCACGAATCGCACGGCCTTGTCCCACTGCCGGCGGAGCACGTGTGCCGCGCCTCCGCGGCCGCGAGGGCGGCGGTGGAGGCGGTCGCGGTAGGTGCGCACGTGTTCGAGCCCTGGTGCGTCGTCGACGAGCGCAGCGATGTCGGCGTGCCGCCACCTGGCGGCCGCGGCGCCGACGAGGATGCGCCAGAGCACTGCGGAGGCGTCACCGGAGGCGGCGTCCTCGCGCAGGGCGGCCGCGCTGCCGGCCGTGAGTTCGCGGCGCGGTCCGGGCAGGTAGAGGCGGCCGTGCTCGTCGACGGGGATCGGACGTTTGGGGTCGATGCGTCCGGCGGGCTCGGAGTCGTCGACGAGCTTGGCCAGGACCTCGACGAGGCCGCGCACTTGCGCGCCCGTGGTTGTAGGGGCGGTGAGCGTGCTCAGCTCGCCTCGTAGGACGGTCGAGCGGCCGCCGTCGCGGTGAGGTGCGCCCGGCGGGCGCAGACAGCCGGTGTCCGGGTTGGTCAGCGGCGCTGTGTCCAGCGTGGGGCACAGCTGCCGGGTGAGGCGTGCGAGGGTGGCGATCGTGTCGGCGTCGATGCTGTCGGAGAGCGCCGTCCAGACGTGTCGGCCGTGGGAGGGGCCGGATTCGCAGACGACGTGCTGAATGCCGGCGTCCGTGAGGAGGCCGGCGATCACGTCGGCGTCGCGGGCTGCCGCGGCCTCGGCTCCCGTCGTCTTGGCGTCGAGGTCGAAGCCGAGGAGGCGGAAACGCCGATCAGCGCCGGCGAGGTAGACCGCCCACGGGCGCGTGGGCTCGTCGCCGTCGACGCGGCGGTTGCCGACGTACCGGTTCACGACGTCGCCGTAAGCGTCCACCACAGCCACACGCACGCTCGGTCGAGGGCTCATCTTGGCGGTGAGCGCCCAGAAATCGACACGCGGATGCGGCGTAGCGCTAGCACTAGGGGTTATGATGGCACCGCCTTTCGATTCACCCTCGATTGACACAAACAGGAGCCAGTCGCCAAACCGGTTCCTCACATCGCTTGATCTGGTTCTGTCGCCAAACGAATCGCAGATCAGGCACTTAGCTTCGAAGCCCTCGTCTCGCCAAAGACGGGGGCTTCACACTTAAGCGGCTCTCGTGCTGGCCTCCTCGGGAAGGTCGAGCTGGTTCGCGCGGTCGCGCGTGGGCGGGTCAACGAGGGGCATGGAGCCCTGCTCGTCGACGAGCTTCGTGAAGAGTGCTTCCAGGTAGTACGACATGGTGACGCCGGATGCCTCTGCGGCCGCCCGCACGTCGTCTCGTACCTCGGGGGAGACCCGGCCCTGCAAAAGGACCGTGGGCGCATCGTTCGCGCGTCGAGCGCGTCGGCCGTAGTCACTCATGCGCTCATCCTCGCGAGGATTATGCATAATCCGTCGCACGGCGCGCGGCGTGTTGCTCTGGACGGTCACGAGATGACGTCCACGGTGCATACGACGTCGCCCATGCGCAGGCTGGTGCCGGGTTCGATCGTGTAGGGCACGCCGGGCTCGAACCGGCGGGGCGGGTCGGTCTGGGTCTCGATGCCGTTGCCGCTGTGGTAGTCGGTGACGATGATGCGGCCCTCGTCGTCGACGTCGACGAGGGCGTGGGTGCGTGAGAGCATCCGCTCGGGGCTCTCGACGGCGATCGGCTTGCGGTCACCGACCGCGACGGGCTGTCGGCCGAGCACGATGCTCTCGGTGGTGTCCACCGGCTCCTGGGTGGTGAAGCTCAGGCGCAGCCTGGGCCGGGTGACGGCCGGGGGAGAGGGCTTGGCCATTACCGTGTGTTCCAGCTCCTCGACGGGGACGGTGACCGGGCGCACGGCCGGCAGCTCCTCGACGGTGGTCGCGGTGTCGGGAACGACGGCCTTGACGTCGATGGGGTCGGCTTCGACCCGGTGCGGTTCCGGCGTGTGGCACTGGACGCACACGGCCTCGGTGACCGGCTGCAGTCGACGGCAGACGCGGCAGCGTCCCTCGTGGACGGTGAGCCCGTCTGCCGGCGGGATGGTGCCGGCGGCGTCGAGGAGCTGCACGATGCCTTCGGGGCGGACGCCGAGTGTCCATGTCTGGCTGCTGTCGTTCACGGTGAGGCGCACCGGGCGGTGCAGGCGGATGGCGATCGCCACGCATCGGGCGATCATGCCTGTTCGCAGCTCCTCGACGCTGGCGGCTTCGCAGGGTCGCTCGGTGCCGTTGATGGTGAGGCTGCCGATGTAGGTCGGCCGGCCCTGCACCAGGTGGTCGCTGGGTCCGTGGATGCTGGCAACGACTTTGGGCCAGTCCGCGACCGGTTCCGGTCGGCGGACGGTCTGGGTGGCGCTCATAGCCCGCGGGCGACGGCGGCCGCGGCGCCCAGCCACGCCCGTTGCGTCGTCGGTCGGAGGGCGCCGTAGTGCAGCACGCCGTCG
>DASVMH010000311.1:0-11220 GCA_036384455.1 Marmoricola sp.
GTCGGAGAGGAGACGGGCCCGGTCGAGGGCCTCGACCATGATCTGCACCAGGAACATCGACCCTGATGTCGGCGCCCACTCGACCTCGACGATCCGGTCGGGTTGTTCGAGGAGTTGGTCGGCGTTGGTGCAGTCGCGTCGATGCACCGAGACCCCGGAGCCGCGGGTGACGAAGCCGAGGATGTCGTCGCCGGGGACCGGGGTGCAACATCGCGCCAGTTTGACGAGCACATCGCTGACCCCCTTGACGACGACGCCGGAGTCCCCTGCGGCCACCGGCGAGCGGCGTGGCCGGGTGATGCTGGTGGCCTCGGCGAGATCCTCGGCAGCCCCTTCACGCCCGCCGTGCAGGTCGAGCACCTTGCGGACGACGGTGCGGGCCCCGAGATTCCCCTCGCCGACCGCGGCGTAGAGCGCCGAGACGTCGGTGAGCTTGAGCTCCTGGGCCACCTGCGTCAGGGACTCGTGGGTCATCACCCGCTTGAGCGCGAGCCCCTCCTTGCGGAGCAGCCGGGCGATCTGCTCCTTGCCCTGCTCGGTCGCCTCCTCGCGGCGCTCCTTGGTGAACCAGTGCCGGATCTTGCTGCGTGCCCGCGGCGACTTGACGAAGTTGAGCCAGTCCCGTGACGGCCCGGCGTTGGGTGCCTTGGAGGTGAAGACCTCGACGACGTCACCGTGCTCGAGGGTGGACTCGAGCGGCACGAGCCGACCGTTGACGCGTGCGCCGATCGTGTGGTGCCCGACCTCGGTGTGGATGGCGTACGCGAAGTCGACCGGGCTGGACCCGATCGGCAGCGCGACCACATCGCCGGCGGGCGTGAAGACATAGACCTCTGCGGCATTGATCTCGAAGCGCAGGGACTCCAGGAACTCGCCCGGGTCCTCGACCTCGCTCTGCCAGTCGAGCAGCTGGCGCACCCACGGCATCTCACCGGTCGCGTCGCCGTAGACCGAGTCCGCGGAGCGTCCGTCGGCGCCCTTGTCGCCGTCCTCCTTGTATTTCCAGTGCGCCGCCACGCCGTACTCCGCGCGCCGGTGCATCGCGAACGTGCGGATCTGCATCTCGACGGGCTTGCCCTGCGGTCCGATGACGGTCGTGTGCAACGACTGGTAGAGGTTGAACTTCGGCATCGCGACGTAGTCCTTGAACCGGCCCGGGATGGGATTCCACCGGTTGTGCAGGACACCGAGCACGCCGTAGCACTCGCGGTCGGTGTCGACGAGGATGCGGATGCCGACCAGGTCGTAGATGTCGGTGAACTCGCGGCCACCGTGGATCATCTTCTGATAGATCGAGTAGTAGTGCTTCGGCCGCCCGCCGACCCGCGCCTTGATGCGGGCGTTCTTGAGGTCGTCCTCGACCTGCTCGATCACCTGTCGCAGGAACTGGTCGCGCGAGGGCGCGCGCTCGGCGACCAGACGCACGATCTCGTCGTAGATCTTGGGATGCAGCGTGGCGAACGCGAGGTCCTCGAGCTCCCACTTGAGGGTGTTCATTCCCAGCCGGTGCGCGAGCGGGGCATAGATCTCGAGGGTCTCGCGGGACTTGCGTTCCTGCGTCTCGGCCTTCACATAGCGCAACGTGCGCATGTTGTGCAGCCGGTCGGCGAGCTTGATCACCAGGACCCGGATGTCGCGGCTCATCGCGACGACCATCTTGCGGATCGTCTCGGCCTGTGCCGAGTCGCCGTACTTGACCTTGTCGAGCTTCGTGACACCGTCGACGAGTTGCGCGACCTCCTCGCCGAAGTCGGCGCTGAGCGCCTCCAGGGTGTACGGCGTGTCCTCGACGGTGTCGTGCAGGAGGGCGGCCACGAGCGTCGGCTCGGTCATCCCGATGTCGGCCAGGATCGTGGTCACTGCGAGCGGGTGGGTGATGTACGGGTCGCCGCTCTTGCGCATCTGGCCCCGGTGGTACTTCTCCGCCGTGACGTACGCCCGCTCGAGCAGCGCCAAGTCAGCCTTCGGGTGGTTGGCCCGGACGGCCCGGAAGAGCGGTTCGAGGACGGGGTTGCCGCCCTGCTTGCTGGTGCCGATGCGCGCCAATCGGGCACGCACTCCCCTCCCGGTCGGGACCTGCTCGACCGGCGACGGGGCGCGTACCTCCTCGGCCATGCCGCAAGTGTAGGCACCCGCGGCTGGAGTCAGATCGAGCGCAGCACGGTGAGCGGCATCGAGCCGACCGCCTCGCGCCCGTGCAGGAAGCCGAGCTCCATCAACACGGCAAGGCCCGCTGTGGTGCCTCCGCACATCTCGACGAGGCGGCCGGCCGCGACCGCGGTGCCGCCCGTCGCGAGCACGTCATCCACGATCAACACGCGGTCACCGGGCGCGATGGCGTCGGCGTGGATCTGCAGGACGTTGGTGCCGTACTCCAGGGAATAGGCGACCTCGTAGGTCGTGGCCGGCAGCTTGCCCGGCTTGCGTACGGGGATGAAACCGACCCCCAGGGCGAGCGCGACCGGCGCCGCGAGGATGAAGCCGCGTGCCTCGATGCCCACGACCTTGTCGACCACGACCGTGCCGGTGGCGTCGCGTCCGGCGGCCGCCAGGCCGTCGACGACGGCACCGAAGCCGACCGGGTCGTCGAGCAACGGGGTGATGTCCTTGAACAGCACCCCCGGCTCCGGGAAGTCGGGGACGTCGCGGATGCCGGCGTCGATCAACGCCTCGAGGTCGGTCATCGGGTCACTTGCGGCGCTTGGAGCGCGGCTGGCGGGAAGGTTGCTGTCGACCGGACGCGCCCGAGTCGCGCAACGGCGCCTTCGACTCCGGGACCACCCGGCCGGAGCCGGTCGCCTCGGGCCGCCGTGCCGCGGGGCGTGCGGCGGCGTCCTCGGATCCGTCGTCGTAGCTGACGTCGGCGTCCTTGAGTTCGTCGGGCGTGCCCTGGAGTGCGGATCGGTCCATGCCCATGTCGTCGGTGAAGACCGGCACGTTGGCGTAGCGGTCGGCGTCACGACGCTGCCGGGCACGTGCGCGTCGGTCGGACTCGGAGACCGCCTTCTCGCGCGACTTCAACTGCGCGACCAGCGGGGTCGCGATGAAGATCGAGGAGTAGGTGCCCGCCGCCATACCGACGAACAGTGCGAGCGAGAGATCCTGGAGGTCGCCGGCGCCGAGGTAGAACACCGTGACCAGCAGGATCGCGAGCACCGGCAGCAGCGCGACGAACGCGGTGTTCACCGAGCGCACCAGGGTCTGGTTGATGGCGAGGTTCGCCAGTTGCGAGTAGGTCTTGCGCGTCTGCTGCATCGACTTCGGGCTGGTGTTCTCGCGCACCTTGTCGAAGACGACGACCGTGTCGTAGAGCGAGAAGCCCAGGATCGTCAGGAAGCCGGTGACCGTCGCAGGACTCACCTGGAATCCCGACAGCGCGTAGACACCTGCGCTGATGACGATGTCGTGCGCGAGCGCCACCACCGCGCCGATCGACATCTTCCATTCTCGGAAGTAGGCCCAGATGAAGAGCATCACCAGGATCAGGAAGACGATCAGGCCCTTGATGGCCTTGTGGACGACCTGGGTGCCCCAACTCTTGCCGACCGACTCTGAGTTCACGCTGCCGCGGTCGACGTGCATCGCATCCATGATCGCCTTCGTGACCGTGTCGCTCTGCGCGGTCGAGAGGTCCTCGACCGTGATCAGGACCGCGGTACGGCCACTGGTGGTGACCTCGGGGGCCGAGGCCGCCTTGATCCCGGTGTTGGCCACGACGTCACGCAGTCTGTCGGCGTTGCCCTGAGTGACCTGCGCCGCGGGGAGACTGACCTTGTACTGGGTGCCGCCCTCGAAATCGATGCCGAGGTTGAGGCCCTTGACGCTGAGGCCGAGGACCGCTGCGATCACGATCAGGCCCGAGATGGTGTACCAGATGAAGATCTTGCCGACGAAGTCGATCGACTTGTGGCCGTTGTAGAGATCGTTGCCGAGTCTGGAGAACTTGCCCATCAGGCCCTCCCTCCCACGGTGCGTGCGCGGTCCACGCCGATGTCACCGTCGATGCCGAGCGTCTCCGCCGAGAGGCCGGAGAATCGACTGCCGGTGTTGAAGAACGTGCGCCGCGACAGCAGCGTCAGCATCGGGTGGGTGAACCAGAAGAAGACCGCGACGTCGATGATGGTGCTCAGCCCCAGCGCGAAGGCGAAGCCGCGCACGTCCCCGATCGCGAAGATGTAGAGCACCAGCGCCGCAAGGAACGAGACGGCGTCTGCTGCCAGACAGGTGTTCCGCGCGCGGATCCAGCCCGCTTGGACCGCCACCCGCATCGACTTGCCGGAGCGCATCTCATCTCGTATTCGCTCGAAATAGACGATGAACGAGTCGGCCGTGATGCCGACGGCCACGATCAGACCCGCGATGCCGGGCAGCGACAGTGTGAAGCCGGCTGCCTTCGCGAGCAGGAGCACGGCGGCGTACGTGACGATGCCTGCGATGAGCAGCGATGCGATCACCACGAGGCCCAGGCCCCGGTAGTAGAGCAGGCAGTAGATCATCACGATCGCCAGGCCGATGACACCCGCCAGGATGCCGGCAGACAACTGATCGCCGGCCAGCGAGGGTCCGATGTTCTCGTCCGACACGTCGTTCTTGAACTTGACCGGCAGGGCACCGTACTTCAGCGACGTCGCCAACGACTTGGCCGACTGCTGGGTGAAGCTCCCGTTGATCTCCGCGTTGCCGTTGGGAATCGTGCCGGTGAAGCCGGGGTCGGAGAGCAGCACGCCGTCGAGCACGATCGCGAACTTGCCGCCACGATAGGTGGACTTGCTGCCGCTGCTGCCGTCCTCCCACATCTCGCGCGAGAGCTGGGCGAAGGTGCTCTTGGCCTTGCCCTTGAAGGTCAGCTGCACGATCCAGTTGCCACCCAGCGACTGCTGGGAGGTGTCCTGGCCGGCCGAGGCGCTCTTCAGGTCGCTGCCCTCGATCGCTGCGGTCGACAGGAGGTATTTCTGGCCCTTGTTGTCACACGAGATGAGCGGCCTGTCCGGGTCGTCGACGGGACGGACCAGGTCGGACTTCTTGATGTGCTTGAGCTTCTTCTGCAACGCCTTGGACGACAACGGGTCGGTCACACTCATCGTGTTCGCGATCGGCGGCACGAGTGCCTGATCGGACTTGGTGTCGCACTGCGAAACCGCCCACAACAGCTGCCACGCCGTGCCCGGGTCCTTGCTCCACTTGAGATAGTCGCTCACCGCTGCGCCCTTGTCGGCGGCGGTCGTCGCCGTGGCTCCCGCTGCCGATGTGGACGCGCCGCTCGGCGAGGCCGCCGACGACGGCGACGACGACGTGGACGCCGTCTTGTTCTTCTTCGCCTTCTTCGCCGACTTCGTCGCCTTGGCGGACGGCGAGGTGCCCGAGGCGCGCTTCACGGCGAACGCCGGGGCGGGCCGCTGGTTGGCCTTCGACTTCTTCTCGGCCTTCTTGCCCGCCTTCTTGCCCGCCTTGTTGGTCGTGCCGGTCCCCTTCGCCTCGGGCGAGCCGGTGCTGCTCGGGCTCGCCGAACCGCTCGGGGTGGCCGTGCTGCTCGGGCTGGCGCTCGAGGTCGCGCTCGGCTTCTGCGGCAGACCCGACGCAACACAGAAGCTCTGCGTGAGCTGGGTGCAGTAGGCCTCGATGCGGAACCGCATCTGAGCGGTCCGCTTGACGGAGTTCTCCAGATCCGGGCGGGTCTTACCCGGGATCTCGACGACGATGTTGGTGCCGCCCTGGGTGGTCACCGAGGACTCGGTGACACCGTTGCCGTTGACCCGCTGCGCGATGATGTTCGCGGCCAGGTCGAGGTTGGTCTTCGACGGATGCCCGTCGGCGACCAGGGTGATCCGGGTGCCGCCCTCGAGGTCGAGCCCCAGGCGCGGCTTCCACGATCCGCCGATGGCCACGAGGCCGTACATCACCGCGGTCACGACCGCGAAGATCAACAGGGTGCGCCCCGGCCGGAGCGTCTTCTTCGCCACGTCTACTCGCTCTTCTCGTCTGTCTCGACGGGGTTCTTCGTCATGTCGGTCCCGGGCTCAGTCACCACGTCGGGCGACTCGTCGGCTCGGCGTACGACGACCTGTCTGGCCACCGTCACCACCGTGCCCGGAGCGATCTCCAACTCAACCTTCGCATCGTCAACGGATCGCACCGTCCCGAAGATCCCGGCCGAGATGATCACGTCGTCGCCGACCTCGACGCTGCGTTGGACATCGCGCATCGCTCGCTGCTGGTTGCGGGCGGGTCGCATGATGACCGCCCAGAAGACGAGCACGATCGCGGCGAAGATCACGAGCTGCACAGCGGCAGGCACGGGGCAGCACTCCAAGCGTGAGGGGACATGACGGAAATGGACACGGCTGCGCGATGCGCACACCGACCCCGAAGTGTAACGGGCGTCTCAGAAGCGCTCGTGCAATGGGCCGGAAGCGTTGCCCTCGATGTCCTCCGAACCGGGGGCGTCGGACTCGTCGAACAGCATCGCATCGACGCCCGGCCCGGTGACCGGAGCGGTCAGTCCGAGGTGCGTCCACGCCGCCGGGGTGGCGATCCGCCCGCGAGGGGTCCGCGCGAGGAGGCCGTTGCGGACCAGGAACGGCTCGGCGACCTCCTCGACCGTCTCGCGCTCCTCTCCGACCGCGACGGCCAGGGTCGACAGGCCCACCGGACCGCCGCCGAACCGCTCGCACAGCGCCTGGAGGACACCACGGTCGAGCCGATCCAATCCGGATTCGTCGACCTCGTAGAGCTCCAGCGCGGCACGGGCGACGTCGCGCGACATCTCGCCTCCGGCGCGTACCTGGGCGTAGTCGCGTACGCGCCGCAGCAGTCGGTTGGCGATCCGCGGCGTGCCCCGCGAGCGTGATGCGATCTCGAGCGAGCATGCCGCGGCGATGTCGACACCGAGGAGGCCCGCGGAGCGGTGCACGATCTGGTCGAGCTCGCCGGCGTCGTAGAACTCCAGGTGCGCGGTGAATCCGAACCGATCACGCAACGGACCGGGCAGCAGGCCGGCGCGGGTGGTGGCGCCGACCAGCGTGAACGGTGGGATCTCCAACGGGATCGCGGTGGCTCCGGGACCCTTGCCGATCACGACGTCGACGCGGAAGTCCTCCATCGCGAGGTAGAGCATCTCCTCGGCAGGACGCGACATCCGGTGCAGTTCGTCGACGAAGAGGACGTCGCCCTCGTTGATGCCGGACAAGATGGCGGCCAGATCGCCGGCGTGGGTGATCGCCGGACCGCTGGTCAGGCGCAGTGGCGAGCCCATCTCGGCGGCGATGATCATCGCCAGCGTCGTCTTGCCGAGTCCGGGCGGGCCGGAGAGCAGCACGTGGTCGGGTGCCCGGCCACGACCCTTCGCAGCCTCGAGCACGAGGGAGAGCTGGTCGCGGACGCGCTCCTGGCCCACCACCTCGGCCAGGGTGTGCGGGCGCAACGCCGCCTCGATCGTGCGCTCGTCGCCGTCGGCCTCGGCCGCGACCACCCGCAGGTGTTCGGTCTCGGCGGCGGTCAACTCGTCCTCGGTGCTCATCGGCTCCTCATGTCTTGCTCAACGCACGAAGCGCGGCTCGCAGAAGTGCAGCGACGTCGGGCTCGGCGCCGGCGTCGGGGGCGACAGCGGTGATCGCTCGATCGGCGTCCTTGGCCGACCAGCCGAGCCCGACGAGACCGGCGTGGACCTGGCCCTCCCAGGCGCTGGTCGGCGGTGGCGTCCCGGTCGTGGCGGCCCCGGGCGTACCGATGCGGTCCTTGAGCTCGATGATGATCCGCTGCGCCCCCTTGGTGCCGATACCGGGAACGGTGGTCAGCGTCTTGACGTCATCGGCGGCCACGGCCCGTCGCAGCGCTTCCGGGCTGTGGCAGGCGAGCATCGCCTGGGCGAGCTTGGGTCCGACCCCGCTTGCGGACTGGAGCAGTTCGAACATCTGTTGCTCGTCATCGTCGGCGAAGCCGAACAGCGTCAGTGAGTCCTCACGGACCACCAGCGAGGTCGGCACCTTCGCCTGGCCGCCGATCCGCAGATCGGCGAGCGTGTTGGGTGCGCACCGCACCTCCAGGCCGATGCCGCCGACCTCGATCACCGCCGAGGTCAGCCCCACGTCGGCAACGGTGCCGCGGACGAACGCGATCATCGGCGACCCGCCGCAGCCTGGGCGAGCGCGGCCGCCTGGAGCCGGTTGGTGGTGCTGCCCCGCCAGACATGACAGATCGCCAGCGCCAGCGCGTCAGCGGCATCGGCCGGCTTCGGGACCGCATCCAGGCCGAGCAATCTGGTCACCATCGCACCCACCTGGGCCTTGTCGGCCCGGCCGCTGCCCGTCACCGCGGCCTTGACCTCGCTGGGCGTGTGCAGCGCAACGGGCAGTCCGCGTCGGGCCGCGGCCGCCATCGCGACCCCGCTGACCTGGGCGGTGCCCATGACCGTGCGCACGTTGTGCTGGCTGAAGACGCGTTCCACGGCGACCACATCGGGGCGCAGGCGGTCGAGCCAGGTCTCGATCTCCGCCTCGATCGACACCAGCCGCAGCTCGATCGCCTGGTCGGCAGGCGTCTTGGCCACGCCCACCTCGATCAACTCCAGCCGGCGCCCCACGCTGCCCTCGACGACGCCGAGCCCACACCGGGTCAACCCCGGGTCGATGCCGAGCACGCGCATGGCTCTCCTAGAAATCTTCAGAACCTCATCCGAACAGGTGTTCTAGAAGCAACGTAACCGCCGGCCCGCGGCGACTGCCACTGCGACACGCCCTCCGCGCCGAGACCCCACGCAAATGACGGAAAAACCCGCCGAGACCCCAAAACTCTGACGATGAAATGCGCCGAGTCCAAAATGCTCACCGCAGGATTTGGACTCGGCGTCAAAAAACGTCAGAGTTTTGGGGTCTCAGCGCTCTGGGGCGTCAGAGTTTTGGGGTCTGAGCGCACTCAGGCGTCGAGGGAGGCCATGATCTCGTCGGAGATGTCGAAGTTGGCGTAGACGTTCTGGACGTCGTCGAGGTCCTCGAGAGCATCGACGAGTTTGAGGACCGCGCCAGCAGATTTCTCGTTGTCCAACTCGACCTGCATCGAGGGCACCATCGAGGCGTCCGCCGATTCGTAGTCGAGTCCGGCGTCCTGCAGGGCCGTCCGGACGGCGACCAGATCGGTGGCCTCACTGACCACCTCGAACGCCTCGCCGAGGTCGTTGACGTCCTCCGCGCCGGCGTCGAGCGCCCCCTCGAGCACGTCGTCCTCGGTGATCTGGCGGCCCTCCTGGTCCTTCGCCACGATCACGACGCCCTTGCGGTGGAACAGGTACGCCACCGAGCCCGGGTCGGCGAGCGAGCCGCCGTTGCGGGTCATCGCGGTGCGCACCTCCATCGCCGCGCGATTGCGGTTGTCGGTGAGGCACTCGACGAGCAGCGCGACGCCGTTGGGGCCATAGCCCTCGTACGTGATGGTGTCGTAGTCCGCGCCTCCGGCCTCGGCCCCCGAGCCACGCTTGACCGCGCGGTCGATGTTGTCGTTGGGGACCGAGGACTTCTTCGCCTTCTGGATGGCGTCGTAGAGCGTCGGGTTGCCGGCCGGGTCGCCACCGCCCATGCGGGCGGCGACCTCGATGTTCTTGATCAGCTTGGCGAACATCTTGCCGCGCTTGGCGTCGATCACGGCCTTCTTGTGCTTGGTGGTCGCCCACTTGGAGTGGCCAGACATCAGGCGTTTTCCCTTCTAAGACGTGTGCACGAGGTCGACGAACAGGCGGTGGATGCGATCGTCCCCACCGTCGCGATCGGCGAGTGTGCCGACCTCGGGGTGGAACGACGTCGCCATCAACGCCCCCTGACGGACCGCGACCACTCTATCCGGAGCGCCCTGCTCCCCCGTGTCCACCTGCGCCAGCACCTCGACGCCGGCGCCCACCTCCTCGACCCACGGGGCCCTGATGAAGACCGCATGGACCGGTTCATCGATGCCGACGAAGGCGAGGTCGGTCTCAAAGCTGTCCACCTGGCGACCGAACGCGTTGCGGCGCACCGAGATGTCGATGCCGCCGATCGACTCCTGGTCGGCGGTGCCGTCGAGCACGCGATCGGCGAGCAGGATCATCCCCGCGCAGGTGCCGAGCGCAGGCATCCCGCCGCGGATCCGATCGCGTAGGGGCTCGAGCAGTTCGAAGGTGCGGGCCAGCTTCACCATCGTCGTCGACTCCCCGCCGGGCAGCACGATCGCGTCGCAGCGGGCGAGCTCCTCGGGACGTCGTACGGCGAGCGCGACCACGCCCAGGCGGGTGAGGACAGCGACGTGCTCGCGTACGTCGCCCTGCAGGGAGAACACCCCGACGGTCGGGTGAGCCATGATCGCGACCCGCCTCAGTCGTCGACCAGGTCGGAGACGACCGCGGCGATCATGTCCTCGAGGGGGACGTGCGGGTCGAGGTCGACCCCCCGATCGTGGGCCATGCCGTGGATCGCCCACCAGATCGTCTGCGCGAGGATCGTCGAGAGCGCGTCCGGCGAGGGTTCGCGCTCGTCACGCCACAGCCAGCGTCGTACGGTGCCGAAGGCCATCCCGACCACGCCGAAAATCAACGGCTCCAGGGCCAGCGCGTCGTCCTCGGAGAGCTCGACGCCCACGACAGCCGCACCCAGCAGGATGATCTGGACGACCTCGTCGACCAGCGCCTTGACCGCGAGTTCGAGTTCGCCGACGTCACCGCGCGGCGTCGTCGGCTCGCGCTCGGCGAGGCGGTGCAGCTCGGGGTGCTCGGCGGCCCAGCTGACGTACGTCGACACGATCCGGAGGATGATCTGCTCGATCGTGCCGGTGAGTGCGACCTCCTCGAGGAGCAGGTCCCGCAACTGACCGAGGACATAACCCTGGACGGCGCGATCGAGATCCGCGCGGTCGGCGAAGTGGCGATAGATCACCGACCGGCCGACACCCGACTCCTCGGCGATCTGCTGGACATGCACCTCTTCGCCCGGCTCGCCGCGCTCGATGACGGCGACCGCCGCCTCGAGGATCTGCCGGCGACGTTCGGCCTTGTGCTCGTCCCAGCGGGTCTGGCGACCGTCGGCCTTGGCCGCCTGCGCCGATGGCTGTCGCGTCCCGCTCACGACCGGATCCTATCGAGCCGCGTCCGCCCCGACCGCAGCCACGGCGGCGACCATGGTCTCCGGTTCGGTGAACTTCGCACGCGGTCGCCCCTCTGCGCGACCGCGGTCGCGCTCGATGCGGTCGAGGGTGCGCCAGCCG
>DASVMH010000312.1:0-19335 GCA_036384455.1 Marmoricola sp.
CGAGGCGTTCTACATCGCCTCGACCGGGCGTCCCGGCCCCGTGCTCGTCGACGTCGCCAAGTCGGCGATGACGTCGCAGACCTCCTTCGTGTGGCCCGAGGAACTCGCGCTGCCCGGTTACCGCCCGGTGACCCGACCGCACTCCAAGCAGATCCGCGAGGCGGCCCGGCTGATCCTGGAGTCGCGCAAGCCGGTGCTCTACGTCGGTGGCGGCACCATTCGCGCGCAGGCGTCCAAGGAACTGCGGGTGCTCGCCGAACTGACCGGCATGCCGGTGGTGACCACGTTGATGGCGCGCGGTGCGTTCCCCGACAGCCACCCGCAGCATCTCGGCATGCCCGGCATGCACGGCACGGTCGCGGCGGTCGCGGCGCTGCAGAAGAGCGACCTGATCATCAGCCTCGGCGCGCGCTTCGACGACCGGGTGACCGGCAACCTCGATTCGTTCGCACCCGGTGCCCGTGTCATCCACGCCGACATCGACCCCGCTGAGATCGGCAAGAACCGCGCCGTCGACGTGCCGATCGTCGGTGACGTCCGCGAAGTCATCGCCGACCTGATCGTGGCCCTGCAGACCGAACAGGACGCCGGCAACACCGGCGACTTCGAGGGCTGGGTCAAGTTCCTCGCCGGGGTCAAGGCGAAGTACCCGCTCGGCTACGACGCGCCGCCCGCTGGCGCGCTCGCGCCGCAGTACGTCATCGAGCGGCTCGGACAGATCAGCGGACCAGAGTCGATCTATGTGGCAGGTGTCGGACAGCATCAGATGTGGGCCACCCACTTCGTGCAGTACGAGAACCCCAACACCTGGATCAACTCCGGCGGTCTGGGCACCATGGGCTTCTCCGTGCCGGCCGCGATGGGAGCGAAGGTCGCTCAACCTGACACCACCGTGTGGGCCATCGACGGCGACGGCTGCTTCCAGATGACCAACCAGGAGCTGGCCACCTGCACGATCGAGGGCATCCCGATCAAGGTCGCGATCATCAACAACGAGTCGCTCGGAATGGTCCGCCAGTGGCAGACCCTGTTCTACAACGAGCGCTACAGCAATACGGATCTCCACACGGGCCCTCAGGGGCAGGTCCCCGACTTCGTCAAGCTCGCCGACGCGTACGGAGCGGTCGGGCTGCGTTGCGACTCGCCCGGCGACGTCGACGACACCATCAACAAGGCCATGGAGATCGACGATGTCCCGGTCGTGGTCGACTTCCGGGTCCACCGCGACGCGATGGTGTGGCCGATGGTCGCTGCCGGCACGTCGAACGACGCCATCTTGTACGCCCGGGGCCTGGCCCCGCAGTTCGAGGAGGATGAACTCTGATGTCGGCCCATACCCTCTCTGTCCTGGTCGAGAACAAGCCCGGCGTGCTCGCCCGGATCGCGGGCCTGTTCTCCCGCCGCGGCTTCAACATCGACAGCCTCGCGGTCGGCCCGACCGAGCACGACGAGATCTCGCGGATGACGATCGTGGTGGGTGTCGAGTCCTCGCCGCTCGAGCAGGTGACCAAACAGCTCAACAAGTTGGTCGAGGTCATCAAGATCGTGGAGCTCGAGGACCGCGACGCCATCGAGCGTGAACTCCTGCTGGTCAAGGTGAAGGCCGATGCGGCCACACGTGGCCAGGTCCTCGACGCCGTCCAGCTCTTCAAGGCCAAGGTCGTCGACGTCACCCCCGACACGATCACGATCGAGGCGACCGGGAACGCCGACAAGCTCAGCGATCTGCTGCACGTGCTGGCGCCGTTCGGGGTGCGCGAGCTGGTGCAGTCCGGTGCGATCGCGATCGGCCGCGGCAACCGGTCGATCACCGAGCGCACCCTCAAGCCCGTGCCCGTACCCGTCGAACCCCGCGCGGCCGCCGGCCTCGCCTGAACGACCCACGAACGTACGAACCGAACACATAGAAGGAGCCACTCGTGGCAGCAGAGATCTACTACGACGACGACGCCGACCTGACCCTGATCCAGGGCAAGCACGTCGCGGTCATCGGCTACGGCAGCCAGGGCCACGCCCATGCCTTGAACCTGCGCGACTCCGGGGTCGACGTGCGCGTCGGCCTCGCCGAGGGGTCGAAGAGCAAGGCCAAGGCCGAGGACGAGGGCCTGCGCGTGCTGTCGGTGGCCGAGGCGGTGGAGGAGGCCGACGTCATCGTCATCCTCACCCCCGACCAGGTGCAGCGACACGTCTACGCCGAGTCGATCGAGCCGAACCTGGTCGCCGGCGACACGCTGGTCTTCGGCCACGGCTTCAACATCCGCTTCGGGTACATCAAGCCGGCCGAGGGCATCGACGTGATCATGGTCGCGCCCAAGGCCCCCGGTCACACCGTGCGTCGTGAGTACGTCGCCGGGCGCGGCATCCCCGACATCATCGCGGTCGAGCAGGACGCCTCCGGTCACGCCTGGGACATGGCGAAGTCGTACGCCAAGGCGATCGGTGGCACCCGGGCCGGTGTCATCAAGACCACCTTCACCGAGGAGACCGAGACGGACCTCTTCGGCGAGCAGGCGGTGCTGTGTGGCGGTGTCTCGCACCTGATCCAGGCCGGCTTCGAGACCCTGACCGAGGCCGGCTACCAGCCCGAGATCGCCTACTTCGAGGTGCTCCACGAGTTGAAGCTGATCGTCGACCTGATCCACGAGGGCGGCATCGCCAAGCAGCGCTGGTCGGTCTCCGACACCGCGGAGTACGGCGACTACGTCTCGGGCCCGCGGGTGATCACGCCGGACGTGAAGGCCAGCATGAAGGCGATCCTCTCCGACATCCAGGACGGGTCGTTCGCCAAGCGCTTCATCGCCGACCAGGACAACGGAGCGCAGGAGTTCAACGAACTGCGCACCAAGGAGGCCGCGCACTCCATCGAGGTGACCGGCAAGCAGCTGCGCTCCCACTTCGCGTGGAGCCAGACCGACGAGGACTACACCGAGGGCTCTGCCGCCCGCTGAGGTCACACGGGACCGTGTGAAACCGGGGTTGACCACGCCAAACTTCGCGCGGTCAACCCCGGTTTCGTGTGTTCAATCGGCGGGCGCTCGGATCACTTCACCGTGGATCACTTCACCTCGGAGCGCATGGTCAGCCGCAGCCCCACGAGGAGCGGGATCACCAGCCAGATCAGGCCGGAGACGCCGAGATGCGCCCAGTCGGTCCCGGTGAGGTGGGCGTCGTAGAGCCGCGTCGAGGAGAACTGGAAATCGATCCAGCCCTGGAGCCGCGCGAACCAGTCCTGGTACGCCGCCAGCGCGCCGAAGATCCCGGGCAGCACCAGTGCGTACACGAAGTAGCCCACGATCGCGCCGGCGCTGTTGCGGATCAGGACGCCCAGGGTGAAGCCCATCAGCATCCCGAGCCCATCCGCCAGGAGGATCAGCAGCATCTGACCCACCCCGAGGTCCCATCGCGGCGAGATTCCGGCGATGGCGCTGCCGACGAGGTTCCCGAGTGCTCCGACCACGAGCGCGAAGGCGATCGAGACGGCGCCGACGAACAGCGTGGTGACGAGCTTGGCGACGATCACGCGGCCGCGGTGCGGCACCATCGTGAACGTTGACAACCCGGTGCGCTGGGACCACTCGCTGGTCACGTTGAGGATGCCCATGATCGGCAGCACGATCGTCAACGGGATGCCGACGGCGGATGCGAAATCCCCGTAGTCCATCGCGTTGTGAGGGTCGAACAGGATGGTTGCGATCGTGGCGACCAGCGAGGCGATGGCGCCACCGGTGATCAGCCAGAATCCGGCGCGGGTGTCGAACATCTTCTGCAGTTCAACCCCCATCAGCCGGGCGGTGGGGATCGCCTCACGTACGACGGGGGTCGCCGTGGCGGCGGGTCGTTCTATGGTCGTGGTGCTCATGCTGCCTGTCCTTCCGCGGAGGCGTGACCGTCGCGTTGCGACGCTGCGGTGAGTTCGAGGAACATCTCCTCGAGCCCGGCGCCATCGGCGGCGCGGAGCTCGGTCAGGGCGACGCCGGCACGGAGCGCGACGTCGCCGACGGTCTCGGGGGAGGCGTCGGTGCGCAACGTGTCGCCGCCGAGGTTGTTGGCGATGCCGGCGTGTGTCAGCGCCGTGGCGAGTGCCGGCAGGTCCCGCGCGCGCACGAGGGTGCCGGCTGCCGCAAGGAGCTCCTCCTTGGTGCCCTGCGCGACGATGCGTCCGTTGCCGATCACGACGATGTCGTCGGCGACGACCTCGATCTCGTGCAGCAGGTGCGACGACAGCAGGACGGTGCCGCCGCGGTCCGCATAGCCGCGCAGCATGTCGCGCATCCACCGGATGCCCGCCGGGTCGAGGCCGTTCGCCGGCTCGTCGAGGATCAGCACGTGCGGATCCCCGATGAGGGCGGCCGCGATGCCGAGCCGTTGCCGCATGCCGAGCGAGTAGTTGCGGACCCGGCGCTCGGACTCGTCGACGGTGAGCCCGACGGCGGCGAGCATCTCATCGACGCGACCGCGCGGGAGCCCCATGGTGCGGGCGGCGATCGAGAGCACCTCGCGGCCGGTGCGGCCGGCGTGCTGGGCCGAGGCGTCCAGGAGGACGCCCACGTCGAGGCCGGGGTTGGGCAGGTCGGCGAAGCGCCGCCCGTCGATGAGGGCGGTGCCGCTGGTCGGCCGGGTGAGCCCGACCATGACCCGCATGGACGTCGACTTGCCGGCGCCGTTGGGCCCGAGGAAGCCGGTGATCCGCCCGGTCCGGGCGGTGAAGGTCACGTCGTCGACGGCGAGGTGTGTGCCGTATCGCTTGGTGAGGGATTCGATGGTGATCATGACCGACAGCCTCGCGGGGCGGGGCCGTACGCACATCGGGGAAGTCGCTGCCTTCGTCCCTGATCCGCCTCAGGGGTGCTCAGGGTCCGTACATCGGGAGTACGGGGTGCCGCGGCGGGCGTACCGGTCCTACCGTTCCTCCATGGACCTCGAAGCGATCGAAGAGATCAGGCAGTTGAAGTACCGCTACTTCCGTTCCCTCGATACGCGCGACTGGGAGACCTTCGGCGACTGCCTGACCGAGGACGTCGTGGCGCGGTACGGCACGAAGGCGATGGGGGATCCGCTGCACTTCGACTCGCGCCAGGAGGTGGTCGACTACATGTCGGCCAATATGGGTCCGGGCCTCACCAGTGTGCACATCGCGAACCACCCCGAGATCTCCGTGGACGGCGACACCGCCACCGGCAGCTGGGCCTTCGAGGACACGGTGCTCGCCCTCGCGTTCAACATGATCATCCGTGGCGCCGGCTACTACATCGATACCTATCGGCGTGACGCCGACGGGGCATGGCGCATCGCGAGCACGGCGTACGACCGCTTGTACGAGGCGATGACCTCCCTCGATGACACCCCCAGCTTCAAGCTGCTCGCCAATCGCTGGCCCTCCACGGCCATCGATTGATCAGGCGACTGCCGACCTACTGCAGCACCTCCTCGAGAGCCGACCGGAGACGCTCGGCGGACGGGTTGTTCAGGATCAGCCCCTTGGCGGCGTCCTCCGGGTCGGTCACCAGGACCAGCGACTCCCGATCGCCGACGATCTTCAGCCGCTGGACGATGAGTTCGCCCGCCTCGGTCTCTGCCCTGCCCGGGATCGTGGAGCTGCGTCGCACCACCGGGACGTAGACGGGCTCGGAGCCGTGGACGCGGTCTTCGGCATGGTCGTGCTCGTGATGCTCCCGGGCACACCACGGCGGACACGTCTCCTCCAGCCAGCTCGGCCGCTCGCTCTGATCGACTGACACAGCAACCCCCCGGTTGTCCCATTTCGTCCCGTGAACCGTAGAGAGGGCGCCCGACACATAGTTCCGCGAACCCCCGTGCCGCGTCCCGCACCGGGCGCCCCGGACTGAGATTCCCATACATGTATGTCCGTGGTGCACCCTGTCTCACGTGAAAGTTGGCTCCGTGTCCCGCGCGCAGGTGTCGTACGACGACTTCGCCCGTGAATTGGGGCTCAACCTCCTGCGCGCACGCGAGGCCAAGGGCTGGAGTCAGGAGCGGGTCGCCCACGCGGCCGGCCTGTCGGGTTATACGTACCAGAAGTTCGAGAAGGGCGAGTCCCGGCCGGGCTCGCCGATGAACCCGCGGTTGACGACCCTGCTGGCGCTGGCGCAGGTGCTCGAGACCACGGTCGAGGAACTGCTGCCGGTGCGCCGCCCGGATGTCGCGGGCTACTGACGATGTCGGTGCGAGGTGCCACGCTGATCGCATGGAACAACGCATCAACTTCGTGACCCTGGTGGTGTCCGACCTCGCGGCTACGCGAGCGTTCTACGTCGACGGGCTGGGCTGGCAGCCGGCACTCGAGGCACCCGGCGAGGTGCTGATGTTCCACGTCGGCGACAAGGTGGTGCTGTCGCTGTGGGCGCAGGAGCACGCCGAGGCCGAGATCGGACCGGTCTCGCGTGCCGGCACGTTGCCGTTCACCATCGCGCACAACTGCCGCGACGAGGCGGGCGTCGACGCGGTCCTCGCGGACGCGCGCGCCGCCGGCGCCGAGGTCAGCGACCCGGTGCGTCGTGACTGGGGCGGCTACTCCGGCTACTTCGCCGATCCGGACGGCTTCCGTTGGGAGATCGCCTTCAACCCCTATCCCGTCGCAGACGTGAGCATTCCCTGAACCGGAACATCTCGCGGGCGTCGGTGGTTGACCCGACATGCAGATCGAGATCTGGTCCGACGTCGTGTGTCCGTGGTGCTACATCGGGAAGCGCCGCCTTGAGAGGGCGCTCGAGGGTTTCGCGAACGCCGGCGATGTCGACATCGTCTACCGCTCGTTCCAATTGGATCCGTCCGCGCCGGTCGTACCGACGGAGACGGTGGCGGAGTCCCTGGGTCGCAAGTACGGCGGCGGCCCCGAGGCCGGCAAGCAGATGATCGATCGGGTCGAGGCGGTGGCGGCGGAGGAGGGGCTGTTGTTCCGCCATCACGAGGCGCTGCGGGTCAACACCGTCGACGCGCACCGACTTCTCCACCTGGCCCTCGCCGAGGGGAAGCAGGCCGAACTCAAGGAGGCGCTGCTCTCGGCGTATTTCATCGAGACCGAGAACGTCGCCGACCACGACACGCTCGTGCGCATCGCGACCGGGGTCGGTCTCGACGAAGCGAGGGTGCGCGAGGTGCTGGAGAGCAATGAGTTCGCCGACGAGGTGGAGGCCGACGTCCGTCAGGCTGCCGCCTTCGGTGCCAACGGGGTGCCCTTCTTCGTCTTCGATCGGAAGTACGGCGTCTCCGGGGCGCAGCCGGTCGAGGTGTTCACCCAGACGTTGGAGCGCGCCTGGTCCGATGCCCATCCCGTGCTCGACGTCGTCGGGGGAGCCGACGCCTGCGGCCCGGACGGGTGCGCGATCTGACCGGCTTTGCATGATCATGCATAGTCATGCATAATTCTGTGTCGTGTCCAAGGTCCTCACGTCACTGCCCGCCGGCGAGCGCGTCGGCATCGCCTTCTCCGGGGGCCTCGACACCTCCGTCGCGGTCGCCTGGATGCGTGAGAAGGGCGCCATCCCGTGCACCTACACCGCTGACATCGGTCAGTACGACGAGCCGGACATCTCCGGGGTCCCGGACCGTGCGAAGGAGTACGGCGCCGAGATCGCCCGGGCCGTGGACATCAAGCCGCAACTCGTCGAGGAGGGTCTGGCGGCGCTGGCTTGCGGTGCTTTCCACATCCGCTCCGGCGCCAGGGCCTACTTCAACACGACGCCGCTCGGACGCGCGGTCACGGGCACGGTGCTCGTGCGCGCCATGCAGGCCGACGACGTCCACATCTGGGGAGACGGCTCGACGTACAAGGGCAATGACATCGAGCGTTTCTACCGTTACGGCCTGATGGCCAACCCCGAGCTACGCATCTACAAGCCCTGGCTCGACGCCGACTTCGTCGCCGAGCTCGGCGGGCGTCACGAGATGAGCCAGTGGCTCGTCGAGCGGGACCTGCCCTACCGCGACTCCCAGGAGAAGGCGTACTCCACCGACGCCAACATCCGGGGAGCCACCCACGAGGCCAAGACCCTGGAGCACCTCGACACTTCTTTGGAAGCTGTGGAGCCGATCATGGGTGTGAAGTTCTGGGACCCGACCGTCGCGATCGAGTCCGAGGACGTGGCGATCAGCTTCGAGGCGGGGCGTCCGGTGGCGATCAACGGCAAGCGCTACGACGACGCAGTGGCCCTCGTCCTCGAGGCCAATGCCATCGGCGGGCGCCACGGGCTCGGCATGTCCGACCAGATCGAGAACCGGATCATCGAGGCCAAGTCCCGTGGCATCTACGAGGCTCCCGGCATGGCGCTGCTCTTCGCGGCGTACGAGCGCCTGCTCAACGCGATCCACAACGAGGACACGCTCGCGAACTACCACACCGAGGGCCGCAAGCTCGGCCGGCTTCTCTACGAGGGCCGTTGGCTCGACCCGCAGGCGCTGATGCTGCGCGAGTCGATCCAGCGCTGGATCGCCTCGCTGGTCACCGGCACCGTGACGCTGCGACTGCGCCGCGGCGACGACTACACGATCGTCAGGACAGAGGGGGAGAACTTCTCGTACCACCCCGAGAAGCTCTCCATGGAACGCGTCGAGAACGCCGCCTTCGGCCCGACCGATCGCATCGGCCAGCTGACCATGCGCAACCTCGACATCGCCGACAGCCGCTCCAAGCTCGAGATGTACGCCGGGCAGCCGCTCAACCAGGGCCAGGTGCTCGTCGAGCACGGGACCCTCTTCGGCGAACTCCCTGCCGGAGGCTTCGACAAGATCGCGGTGGCCGCGGACGTCGATGCCGATGCGGACGCGGCGTTGGAAGAGGCCGCGATGGAGTTCGGTACCGACTGACCGAGGAGTGAGGCGGAGGTACGCCGAGCGCCAGCGAGGTGTGCTGGAGCCGAGCCCCGCAGTGTCAGGCGGCGGTCGAATACCGACTGACCGAGGCGCGCGGCACGCGCTAGGGTCACCGCACACCACCGACCCCGGAGGCGCTCGTGACCCTGCCCGTCGTGTTGCTCGCGGAGGAGCTGAGCCCTGCCACGATCGCCGAGTTGGGCGACGACTTCGAGGTGCGCCGTGTTGACGGCACCGACCGGGCCGCGCTCCTCGCTGCGGTCGCCGACGCCGATGCGCTGATCGTCCGGTCGGCGACGACGGTCGACGCCGAGGTGCTCGAGGCGGGTGCGAAGCTGCACGTCGTGGCGCGCGCCGGGGTCGGCCTCGACAACGTCGACATCCCGGCGGCGACGGCGAAGGGCGTGATGGTGGTCAACGCCCCGACCTCGAACATCGTCTCCGCGGCCGAGCTCGCCATCGCGTTGATGCTGGCCGCGGCACGGCACGTGAGTGCAGCCGACGCGAGCCTGCGTGAAGGGCGCTGGGCACGCTCGTCATTCACCGGGATCGAACTGTTCGAGAAGACCCTCGGCATCGTGGGCCTGGGTCGGGTCGGTGTCCTGGTCGCCCAGCGACTGGCGGCGTTCGGCATGCAGGTGATCGCCTATGACCCGTACGTCCAGGCCGGCCGAGCCGCCCAGATGGGCGTCCGCATGGTGTCGCTGGAAGAGCTCGTCGCGCAGTCGGATTTCCTCACGGTGCACCTCCCGAAGACGCCCGAGACCGTTGGTCTCATCGATGCCGAGATGTTGGCTCGCGCGAAGCCGACCCTCGTCCTGGTCAATGCCGCGCGCGGTGGCATCGTCGACGAGCAGGCGCTTCATGACGCATTGGCTGAGAACCGGATCGCCGCTGCGGGTCTCGACGTCTACGCCACCGAGCCGTGCACTGACTCGCCCCTGTTCGGCCTCGCCAACGTCGTCGCCACCCCTCACCTCGGTGCATCGACCGACGAGGCGCAGGAGAAGGCCGGCATCGCGGTGGCCCGGTCGGTGCGGCAGGCGCTCGCCGGCGAACTGGTCCCCGACGCGGTCAACGTGCAGGGCGGCGTCATCGCCGAGGACGTACGTCCGGGGATCGGGTTGGCCGAGAAGCTCGGTCGCCTCCTGGTCGCGCTCGCGGGCGAGATGGTGCAATCCGTCGACGTCGAGGTGCGCGGCGAGATCGCCACCCATGACGTCACCGTGCTCGAGCTCGCCGCACTCAAGGGCATGTTCTCCGAGCTCGTCGAGCAGCAGGTCAGCTACGTCAACGCACCGTTGCTCGCGGCGGAGCGCGGCGTGGCCGTACGCCTGGTCACCGACACCGAGAGCCCCGACCACCGCAACCTGCTCACCCTGCGCGGTGCGCTCGCGGACGGGACCCAGGTGGAGGTCTCCGGCACCCTCATCGGCATCGCCCACCGGGAGCGCCTCGTCGACGTGGACGGCTTCGTCGTCGACATCGAGCCGGCCGGCCATCTCGCCTTCCTGCGCTACCGCGACCGCCCCGGTGTCGTCGGCATCGTCGGCGGCATCCTCGGCGCCGCCGGCGTCAACATCGGCAGCATGCAGGTCGCCCGCGACCACCCTGCCGGGCATGCGATGGTGGCGATGACCGTGGACTCCGACATCCCCGCCCCGGCGCTCGAGCAGATGCGCGAGGCGATCGACGCCGCGAGCGTCCGCACCATCGACCTCACCTGAGACCCCAAAACTTTGACGCTTTTTTGCGTCGAGACCCCAGAAAAATGACGCTCTGACGCACCGAGTCCAAAACAGGTTTGGACTCGGTGTGTTTTTCCGTCAGAGTTTTGGGGTCTCGGCGCAGTGACGTGGACATGTGATGGTCAGGCGACCAAGGTCGGCGAGCGGCGCGTGCGGCGTGGCTCGCTTCGGGCGGCGACCGTCTCCTCCCAGGCCCGCGCGAGCCGGCCGACCGCGTCGAGCAGGATGTCGGCGGGCTGTGAGAACGGGATCCGCAGATACGAGTTGAGGCCGCCCTCCGGGGCGAAGCTCGGCCCCGGCGCGAGCAGTACGCCGCGGGCGGCCGCGTGTGGAGCAAGCTCGGAGGACAGCGGCGCCGGCAGCCGGCACCACAGGTTCAGCCCACCGCGCGGGTGCGTCGGTTCCCACTGGGGGAGATGCTCGGCCAACGCGGCGTGGGCGGCCGCGCGCGATTCGCGCAACTGGTCGTGACGGTGTGCGAGCAGGTCGGCACCGTTGCCGAGCACGTCGGCCGCGACGAGCTGCTCGAGCGGCGGTACGCCGAGGTCGAGCGCCACCCGGGCTCGGACGACGTCGTCGGTGAGCCCGGCGGGCACCCGCAGCCAGCCGACCCGGAGCCCGCCCCAGAAGGGTTTGCTCAGGCTTCCGACGCTGATCGTCGTGCCGAGGTGGACGGCGAACGGAGCGGGCATCGCGTCGCCGTCGAGGCCGAGAGCGACGAGCGACTCGTCGATGATGGGCACGACGTCGTGGCGTCGGAGAACCGCTGCCACGGCAGCGCGCTCGACATCTGATCGCAGCGCTCCGGTCGGGTTGTGGAAGTCGGGGACGAGGTAGGCGAGCGCCGGGCGCGTCTGCCGGACCGTCGAGGTGATCGAGTCGACCCAGTCGTCGGCGTCGGCACCGACGACGCGCGCGCCCATCGACCTGAAGGTGGCCACCGGGTTGGGGTATCCCGGACTCTCCACGAGCAGTCGGTCACCGCGGTTCACGTACGCCTGCGCAGCGACGGCCACACCTGCCAGGGCGCCGGGCACGATGACGATCTGCTCCGGGGCCGTCGGCAGGCCCCGCGCGACGTACGACGCGGCGACAGCCTCACGCAGCACCGGCAGCCCGGACGGGTAGTAGCCGGTGCCCGCGAGATAGGCGGGCAGTTCGGCGAGCGCCCGCTCGTACGCCGCCATGATGCCCGGCCCGGGTAGCGGCGCAGCCACGGTCAGGTCGATCGCGCCGCCCGGCTCGGCCCCCGACGGCAGCAGCGGATCGCTGCGGAGGCCGCGACCGTCGGGGAGCGTTGCCAGCCATCCCGAGCCCTGCCGGGAGGTCAGATAGCCGTGGTCGCGCAGTTCGGCGTACGCCCGTGACACCGTCGTGCGGGAGACGCCGAGCGTGTCGGTGAGCTCGCGCTCGCTGGGCAACCGCACGCCGCGCGGGATCCGGCCGTCGCTGATCAGCACGCGCAGCGCCTCGGCGAGGCCCCGGTAGGCGGGAGAGCGCTCGAAGTCGCCGACGAGTTCAGCGGTACGACGGGCGGGCAGGACGCGTTGCATGCGAACCAGTATCGCGCAATTGGCTATTTTGAAAAGTGCCAATCTGCGATGAAGTGGCATCATGACCGCCGCGACCCTCGAGATGCTGAGCCCCGTGCAGCAGGTGCGCGCGGGCCGTTTCCCCCGTCGGTTCACCCAACTGATCGCGGGCCTCGTCCTCTACGGCATCACCCTGGCCGTGCTGATCCGCTCCGGCCTCGGCAACGCCCCGTGGGACGTCCTCCACCAGGGTCTGGCCCAGCACCTGCACATGCCGATCGGCACCGTGCTGATCATCGTCAGCCTGCTGGTGCTGCTGCTGTGGATCCCGATCCGCGAGGTGCCCGGTCTCGGCACGATCTGCAACGCCTTCCTGATCGGCCTCGCGGCCGACGCCACCTTGTCGATCGTCCATCAGCCGGACTCGTGGGCGCTGCGGATCGCGATGGTGCTGATCGGGGTCCTCGGCAACGCCGTCGCGACCGCCTGCTACATCGGCGCTCAGTTGGGTCCCGGCCCCCGGGACGGCTTGATGACCGGCCTGCACCGGCGCCTTGGCATCCCGATCGGCCCGGTCCGCACCGGACTCGAGGTCACGGTGGTGATCGCCGGCTGGCTGCTCGGCGGCACCCTCGGCATCGGCACGGTCGTCTATGCCCTCGGCATCGGCCCGCTCGTGCAGCGATTGTTGCCGTACGCGATCGTGCCGCTCAGTTCTTCGTCGCGATGAGCGCGGTCGCGTCGGGCGCGACCATGACCTCGACCGCGGTGAAGCGCGAGTCGGTCAGCCATGTCTCCCGCAGGGCGTCCACGCGGCCGTCGGTCAGCGGCGGCCACATCTCGCACGGGGTGAAGTCGTCCATGACGACGATGCCACCGCGCTCGACGATGTCGACGACCGCGTCCACGCCGGCCGCCTCGGGAGAGCTCGGGTCGAGGAAGAGCAGGGAGTACGGGCCCTTGTTGTGCAAGGTCGACCAGTCCGCGGCGAGCACCTCGACCTCGGGGTCGTTCTCGAAGATCTCCTGGGCTGCTGCTGCGAGTTTCTCGTCGAGTTCGGCCGTCAGGATGGTGGTGCCGGCGCGCGCCCCGGAGCGCAGCCAGGCGGTGCCGACCCCGCAGCCGGTGCCGAATTCGGCCATGATCCCGTCGCGCGTCGCGGCGAGGGCCGCGAGCAGGCGCCCGGTCTCGTTGCGGCAGAACGACACATAGCCCGCCCGGCGTGACATGTCGAAGGCGTGCGCGACGATCTCGGGGATCTCCGGGGGAGCGGACATGCGACCAGTGTTGGTCACCGGCGCGTCGTTTCCCAGAATCGCCCCATGGATCTCGGATCATGGAACAGACATCGGAAAACTTGAGATATCGGCCCCGGTTCGTCGTACGATGGCCTCGTTATGCGGAGGATCTTCGTACTTATCGATCGCCGTGGCGAGGCCTAGACAGTAAGGCCACCTCGCCGCGGAGTTCGGCGTACCCCCCGCCACCGGCCTTGCGAATCCGGCCGGTGAGCATCGAAGAGACCACCGTCAACTTCCTTCGGACGTCGCGTCCGATCCCCACGTGATCCGTGGCGGCAGCGGCGACCGCCTCTGGCGAAGTCGGCCGGTTCGCATGGACCGATGGCACTCATCTATCGACGAAGGAAGCAGTGCCATGTATGAGATGTATCCCGACTGGGGCCCGAGCCGCCACGACCCGGAGAGCCCGTACAGCAGGGCCGTCCAGGAGGCGCTTGACCTGCGAGACGGTGGCGCCGAGCGCCCCGACGACAACTAGCCTGCGCGAGTGACCACAGCCAGCATGCAGACGTCGTTCCAGCTTGCCGTGATCCCCGGGGACGGGATCGGCACCGAGGTGACCACCGAGGCCCTGAAGGTCCTCGACGCGGTGGTCGGATCCTCCGGAGCCGGGTTGAAGTTCGAGCCGACCCGGTACGACCTCGGCGCCGAGCGTTACCTCGCGACCGGCGAGGTGCTTCCCGACTCCGTGTTGTCCGAGATCCGGCAACAGGACGCCATCCTGCTCGGAGCGGTGGGCGGCAAGCCCAACGACCCCAACCTCCCGCCGGGCATCCTCGAGCGCGGGCTGCTGCTCAAGCTGCGCTTCGAGTTGGACCACTACGTCAACCTGCGCCCCTCGCGCATCTATCCCGGTGCCGTCTCGCCACTGGCCCCTGAGCTCCTTGAGAAGCAGGGCGAGGTGGACTTCATCGTCGTCCGCGAGGGCACCGAGGGCCCCTACACCGGCAACGGCGGCGCCCTTCGCGTCGGCACCCCCGCAGAGGTGGCCACCGAGGTGTCGGTCAACACCGCCTTCGGCGTCGAGCGGGTCGTTCGCGACGCGTACGCCCGAGCGCAGCGTCGCCCGCGCAAGCACCTGACCCTGGTCCACAAGACCAACGTGCTCGTCAACGCGGGCTCCGTGTGGTGGCGGCTCTTCGAGGCCGTCGGCGCGGAGTTCCCCGACGTCACGACCGACTACATGCACATCGACGCGGCGATGATCCACATGACGACCAACCCGTCGCGCTTCGATGTGATCGTCACCGACAACCTCTTCGGCGACATCATCACCGACCTGGCCGCCGCGATCACCGGCGGCATCGGCCTGGCCGCCTCAGGCAACGTCAACCCCGACCGCACCGCGCCGTCCATGTTCGAGCCGGTCCACGGCTCGGCGCCCGACATCGCCGGCCAGCAGATCGCGGACCCGACCGCCGCGATCCTCTCGGTCGCCCTGCTGCTCGACCACCTCGGCTTCGAGGCCGACGCCAAGCGTGTCGAGGACGCCGTCGTCGCCGATCTGGCCGAGCGCCCCGAGGGCCGTCGTACCGCCGAGACCGGGGACGCGATCGCGTCCCGAGTAGCCGGCTGAGCGTCGCTCGTCCATCCAACGGCGCCGAGCATGAAGCGATCGTGCCCGGCGTTGGTGCCCTCGTGATTTGGAGATAGTTTGATGTCCATGCAAATCAGCACCACTCGGTCGCCACACCCCCGCACCGACGCCGAGCGTGCCGAGATCCTGGCGAACCCCGGATTCGGCACCTATTTCACCGATCACATGTTCACCGTCGAGTGGACCCCCGATGCCGGTTGGCACAACGCCCGCATCGAGCCGTACGGCCCGCTCAGCCTCGATCCCGCCACTGCGGTCCTGCACTACGCGCAGGAGACGTTCGAAGGGATGAAGGCCTACCGGCACGCCGACGGCAGCATCTGGACCTTCCGTCCCGAGGAGAACGCAGCCCGGATGCTGCGCTCGAGCCATCGGCTCGCGTTCCCCGAGCTGCCCGTCGAGGACTTCGTCGCCGCTGTCGACGCGCTCGTCGAGGTCGACCGGGCCTGGGTCCCTGACGCCGATGGCGAGAAGAGCCTCTACCTGCGCCCGTTCATGTTCGCCTCCGAGACCTTCCTCGGGGTGCGGGCCGCCCAGCACGTCACGTTCATGGTCATCGCGAGTCCCGCGGGGGCGTACTTCAAGGGTGGGGTCAAGCCGGTCACGCTCTGGCTCTCCGAGCACGACACCCGTGCCGGACGCGGCGGCATGGGCGCTGCGAAGACCGGCGGCAACTACGCCGCCTCACTGGCCGCCCAGGCGCAGGGGTACGAGAACGGCTGCGACCAGGTGGTCTTCCTCGACGCGGAGGAGAGCAAGTACGTCGAGGAACTCGGCGGGATGAACATGTTCTTCGTCCATGCCGACGGTCACGTGGTCACGCCGGAGACCGGCACCATCCTCGAGGGCATCACCCGCAAGTCGATCATCGAGATGCTCCGCAAGGACGGCCACGACGTCGAGGAACGTCGGTTCGGCATCGACGAGTGGCGCAACGGCATCGCCAGCGGCGACATCACCGAGATCTTCGCGTGTGGCACCGCTGCTGTCGTCACGCCCGTGGGCCGGCTGCTGTCGGAGTCCTCGGGCGAGGTCGCCGCGCCGGCCTCCCAGGAGGTGACGATGCAGTTGCGCGACGAGCTCGTCGGCCTGCAGTTCGGCCGCTCCGACGACGCCTTCGGCTGGATGCACCGGGTCACCAGCTGACCTCGACCTGCCCCGGATCTCGGGGTCGGCCGTGCACAATGACGGGGTGCGCACCAGTGGCGAGTCCGTGACCGATCAACGGATCGGGCCGTACCGACTGCTGCGCGTGCTCGGCGAGGGCGGCATGGGCGTGGTCTACCTCGCGGAGGGTGCCGACCGCGACCCGGTGGCGGTCAAGTTGCTGCGCCAGGACATCGTGGGCGATGAGGAGGCCCGGCAGCGGCTCGCGCGGGAGGTCGCCACCCTGAGCCGGGTGACCACCGACCGGGTGGCGGCCGTCATCGACGCCGACCCGTGGGGTCCGCGTCCCTACGTCGTCACCGAATTCGTCGACGGACCTGACCTGCGTGCGTGGGTGCGCGACCACGGTCCGATGCCGGAGCGTGCGCTCCGTGTCTTCGGTGCCGGGCTCGCGGAGGCGGTGGCAGCGGTGCACCGCGTCGGGGTGTTGCATCGCGACATCAAGCCGGGCAACGTGCTCGTCGAGGACGGCGAGGCCGTCCTGATCGACTTCGGTCTGGCCCGGCTCGCCGAGGACCCCCGCCTCACCAGTGACGGTTCGGTGCTGGGCACGCCCGGTTACCTCGCTCCGGAGGTGCTCTACGGCGAAGAGGCGACGGCGGCATCGGATGTGCATTCACTCGCCGCCACGCTCGCGTTCGCCGCGATCGGTCGGCCCCCGGCGGGGACCGGCCCGCCGATGGCGATCATGGACCGCGTACGCCGGGGCGAGTTCGACCTGAGCGGCGTTCCCACCTCCGTGCTTCCCCTGATCGAGGACTGCCTCGCCCCCGATCCGCGGGATCGGCCGAGCGTGCGGGAGATCCTGGAGGACCTCGGCGGCCGCTCGCCGGCGGAGCCGACCGCCGAGCCGACCCTCGTGATCGACCGGACGAGGGCGCTCCCGGCCGAGATCCCGCCCCCGCTGATCGCACCCGCAGCACCGATCGACCCGTACCAGCAGGTCCTGGCGCCGCCACCCATGCACCGCGGGCGTCAGCGTGCGGGCGTGGTGGGTCTGCTCGCGGCGACCTTCGGGCTGACCGCCCTCGCCCCCTGGATCGGATTGATCCTCACGGCAGCGTTGGCCGCCGTGATGCGGTTCGCCTCGGTCACCTCGCAGCGTCACCACCGCCGAAGGGCGCTTCGTGGCAGGGCGCGCTGGTACGACGTGCCCGCCTCCGCGGTCGCATCGCCCTTCTATCTCCTGTTCAGCCTCGCGGGGACCCTCGTCCTTCTCTGTGCCGGCGCGTGTGTGGTCGGATGCGCCGCCCTGGCACTGGGGGCGGCCCACGTCCGTCCAGCGGTGTCGCTGACGGTCCTGGCGGCGCTATGGGTCGTGGTGCTGTGGTGGGGTCCCGGCTCGCAGCGGGTGCGCGAGTGCTCCCGACGCAGCACCCGGTTCCTCGCGGCACCCACGCGTCTCGGCCCGATGCTGCTCCTGGGCGGCTGCGCCGTGGGACTCGTGCTGATCCTCACCCTTTTCGCCCACGGCGCGTTCTGGGCGCCCGCCGGTGGGGCGCCGTGGGAGCACGGCTGGATGAGCGAGCTTGCCCGCTGGATGCGCTGAGCGCCGGAAAGCCGAGTGTCATGACCAGTGAGGTGGCCGCGCCCGTGCCTGAGGCGGATCCCGGACCGAAACGTCGGGCGCACCCGCGGCGTCGCACCGTCCTGATCATTCTCGCGGTCGTGCTGGGCCTCGTCGTCGTCCTCGCCGGAAGCGCGTACATCTACCTGGATCGGCACATCCGGACCTTCTCCTCCACCGGTTTGGCCAAGCATCGGCCGGTGGACAACAAGGCGACGGACATCCTGCTGATCGGCACCGACGCGCGCGGGGGAGAGAACTCCAAGCTCGGCGGAAACGGTGACGTGGTCGGACGTTCGGACACCACGATCCTGGTGCATGTCTACCCCGGGGGCCGGTCCGCGGTGGCGGTCTCGATCCCGCGCGACTCACTGGTCGACATCCCGCGGTGCAAGCTCCCCGACGGCTCGTGGAGCCGGCCGCAGAGCAAGGTGATGTTCAATTCCGCGTTCGCGATCGGTGACACCAAGCAGGGCAACCCGGATTGCACCGTGAACACCGTCGAGAAGATGAGCGGCCTGCGCGTCGACCACACGGTCATCGCGAATTTCGCCGGCTTCGCGGCGATGTCACACGCGGTCGGCGGAGTCCGGGTCTGCGTGCCGAACGACGTCTACCAAGGTGATCTCAACCCCGAGCTCGGCTACCAGGGCAAGTTGGTCTTCAAGGCCGGTGTCCAGACCGTCGAGGGGGACCGCGCCCTGCAATACGTACGCGTACGTCACGGCATCGGCGACGGGTCTGACATCGGACGCATCAAGCGACAACAGGCGTTCCTATCGAGCCTGGTGCTCACGATCAAGGCGAAGGGGCTCGAGCCGAGCCACATCCTGCCGCTGATCAACGCCGCGTCGAAGACGCTCACGTTCGATTCCGGCCTCTCCAATCCGGTCAAGCTCTACGCCTTCGCCAAGAAGGTGATCCACATCGATCCCAAGGACACCGACTTCGTCACGTTGCCGTGGCGTTACGAGGGCGCCCGGGTTGCTGTGGTGCAGCCGGCGGCGAACGAGTTGTGGGCGGCGCTGCGGCACAACGAGCCACTCACGGGCTCGTCGACCACGACCTCGAAGAAGGGGTCGAAGAAGACTCGACGGCACCAGCTCCCGTCGGAGGTGACGAGCAACATCCGCAAGGCGACGGCGAGTCTGTGTTCAGACCTCGCGGTGGGCTGAGGTCACGCCCAGGCATCACGCAGGTCCGGAAGCGCCGACACGGCTTGCCGGTAACCGGCCCGCGCGGCATCGCTGCGCTTCGTGGGATCGAGCACGTTCTTGCCGATCGCGTCGAGAGCCTCGGGGTCCGGAGTGACCACCGATGCGCGCAGGGCGGGTTCGCTCGCCCGCAGCCGTGCGAGCTGCGCGGTGATCGCGGTGTGCTTCGAGAACGACCGGGCCAGCGGCGCGATCACGATGACGCGGTCGGCGCCGGTCGCGAGGTCGGCGTTCGTCGGTGAACGCATCCCGCCGTCGATGTAGGCGACCCCGTCGATGCGCACCGGCGGCCACACGATCGGTACTGCGCAGCTCGCCGCGACCGCATGGATGAGATCGACGCCCGAATCGCGGGTGAAGACGCGCAGCCGCCCTGTGGT
>DASVMH010000313.1:0-6592 GCA_036384455.1 Marmoricola sp.
CCGGCGGGATGTCCTTCTTCGGCTGGACCAGACCCGGGAAGGCGGCCTCCATCGCCTTGAGGATCGGGTCGTCGGCGTCCCACTCGTACAGCGTCACCTCGCCGGTGTACGCATCCACGGTCGCCTTGACGGAGTTGCGGATGTAGTTGATCGCATCGGTCGGCAGCGAGGCGTACGTCGATCGGGGGTTCGTCGAATCCGAGGTCATCTCCGTCATCGACCGCTTGGCCGATCCCGCGAAACGGTTGGAGGTGGTGTAGCCGTCGATGATCCACTCGACCCGGCCGTCGACCACCGCCGGCAACGCGTCGGAGTCGAGGGTCAACCACGGGGCGACCTTCTGCACCCGCTCCTCGGGCGAGCGGTCGTAGAGCAGTTTGGAGTCCGCGTTGACGCGCGAGGACAACAAGATGTTGGAGTCGCCGAACTTGGCTGCATAGAGCAGCTTGTGGAACAGCGACCCGAGCGGGACGCCCGGCCCGGTGTACATCGTCGTGGTCGAGTCCCCCGACCCGTCGCTGCCGGGAGCGTCGAGTTCGACGTCGGGTTGGCCCTTGGGATGCCCGACGATCGAGTATGACGGGCTGTTCTCGCCGTAGTAGATCCGCGGCTCGTAACTGCCGAGCACACCCGTCGGCGGGATGTCCCTCTCGGCCCAGATCGGCTCGCCGTCATTGGCCTTGGCCTTGTCGTCGCGGTCGCGCTGGTTCCCGTACGCCGCGATCAGGCCGTAGCCGTGGGTGTAGACCGTGTGGTCGTTGGTCCATTTGCGCTCAGCCTGCGGGAGGCCGCTGATCTTGAGTTCGCGCGCGGCGATTACGAGATCGCGCTCGCGACCGTCGACCTTGTAGCGGTCGACGTCGAGACGCCCCGCGACGTTGTAGTAGCCACGCACCTGCTGGAGCTGCTGGTAGGTGTCGGACACGATCGACGGATCGAGGAGCCGCACCCCGGACAATGAGTCGCCGCTCCCGGCGAGCTGCTGCTTGTCGAGCTTGGACCTGGCCTTGTAGTCGGTGACCTTGATGTTCTCGAGGTCGTAGCCGGCCCTGGTCGCCGCGATGCTGTCGGCGATGTAGCTCGACTCCTTGTCGGGCTTGTTCGGGTCGACCTGGAACTTCTGCACCACGGCCGGCCAGATGATGCCGAGCAGGACCGCGGTGAAGGCGAACAGCGCGATCCCCACACCGGGCAGCAGCCAGGTGGTCCGCCAGACGCTGATGAAGAAGAGAACCGCGCAGATCACGGCGATCACCATCAACACGTTCTGGGACGGCAGCACGGCGTGCTGGCGGGCGTACGTCATGCCCGTGATGAGGCTGCCGTTCTTCGTGGTCAGGTCGAAGCGGTTGAGGTAGTAGGCGACACCCTTGAAGAGGACGAGCAGGCCGAGGAGGACACATACGTGCCGCTGCGCCCCGGTGGTGAACCGTTCACCCGTGGACTGCAGGTGGATCCCGCCGTACACGTAATGCGTGAGCAGCGCCGCGAGCAGCGCGACGATCATCGCAGCCATCGCGAAGTCGATCAGGTAGTGCAGCCACGGGAGCGAGAAGACGTAGAACCCGATGTCCTTGTGGAACCAGGGATCCTCGCGGCGGAACGGCTGGCGGTGCGCCCACATGAGGTAGTCGCGCCACTGGCCGACGGCCGACCCGCCCGCGAAGACGCCGACGATGATGCTGACCACGACGACGATGAGCCGCCGCATCGGCCCGATGAGCTCGCGGTAGCGATCGAGCCCGTCCTGCTCCGGCGTGTGGTCGCGGGTGCGTGGACGCAACCGGTAGGCCAGCACGATGTTGAGCCCGACCGCGAGGGCCATGAGCAGCCCGAAGATCGCGAACAGCGCGACCTTCGTGCCGAGGAGGGTCTGGTAGACGTCGAACTCGCCGATGCTCTGGAACCAGAGCTTCTCGGTCCACACCGAGGTGAACACGGCGATCAGCGCGGCGATGACGAGCACGACGGCCAACGCGATCCCCAGGCGTGGCCGACGATGCCGCCTCACCGGCAGGTCCGGTGCCTCCGCGTCCTCGTCGTCGAAGTGGTCACTCATCCGTGCTCTCCTCGGGAGCACCATCGGTCTGGTCGAGGTCGAGGGTGGCACGCAACAGGTCGACCAGGGGAGGCACGAGATCGGTCGCGCCCAGCACCTTGTCGTCCTCGTCGTACGCCCGGAAGCGGAGCGTGCACCAGGCCTCACCGTCCCGGGTCGCGGCGGCCACGATCCGCACCTCCTGGCGTTCGGGATGCGCGGCGGCGTACGTCGCGGCAGCGGCGGCATCGTCGGGAACCTCGCCCTCCGCCTCCGGAGGAAGCACGAGCCGCTCCACGACGGCCGCGACACCGGCGACCTCGGGCGGCCACGCGATCTGCTGGAGGAACGCCTCGAGGTGCTCCGCGTCGACCTCGTCCTGCTGGACGGGGGTCAACGAGGTGGCGTCGGCGAGCGTGTCGGCAAGGCCCGGCTCACGCGCGATGAGGTCGGCGGTGGACACAAGTGCGTAGAGCGCTGCGGGCTGGTCCCAACCGCCGGCGGCCGCGTGTCGCTCGAGCTCCCCGACGACTTCCTGCAACGCGGTCACGATGCACACTCCGGCAGCGTCTTCGACGCCGGATCCTTGGTCCATGCCTTGATCGTCCTGATCGCGCCGGACAGGGTGCTCACCTTCACCAGACGCATCTTGTCGGAGTCGTAGTCGGCGCGCACCGCCTCATCGCAATTCGTGGCCGGCACGAGGAACAGTTTGGCTCCGTCCGCCTGAGCGCCGGCGATCTTCTGCTGGATGCCGCCGATAGCGCCGACCTGGCCGTCGGCGGTGATGGTGCCCGTCCCGGCGATCGGCTGCCCCCCGGTCAGTGAGCCGGGCGTGAGCAGGTCATAGATGCCGAGCGCGAACATGGTCCCCGCCGACGGACCGCCGATGGTGCTGGCGACGTGCAGCTTGACCTGGAACGGGAATCGGTACGTCGGGGTGACGCCCACTCCGACCAGTGCCTCCTTGCTCAGCTTCCCTGTCGTACCCGCGGCGATCGTCGTGATCGCGACCGTGCGCACCTTGCCCCCGCGGTCGATCCGGAAGTGCAACGTCTCACCAGGACCGTGTCGCTGGACCTGCTTCACCACCGCATCGGGCGTGTGGGTGCTCACCCCGTCAACGGCGAGGATCAGGTCGCCGACGTGGATCTTGCCGTCGGCCGGCGCACCCGACTTGACGCTCCCGGCCCGCACGCTCTTGGTGTACTTGATGCCGAGCTGATGCAGGGCCGCCGCCGTCGCGGTGTCCTGGGAGGAGACCATCTGCAGCTGGTCCTGTTCGTTCTCCTGCGCGTTGCTGACGTTCTGTTGGAACACCGCCGACGCTGGGTAGAGGTCGTCCTTGGGGTTCAACCACGCCGTGACCGCATCCAGCACCGAGATCCGGTCCTGTGGCTGGCTCGGGATGATCGTCACCATCCGCAACTGCCCGTCGTCCCGGTAGGTGCGGTGTCCGCTCACGTCGATGATCGGCGTCTTCCCCGACTTCGCGAGCACATCGAAGGTCGGCCCGGGGCGATAGATCGCATACGGCACCGGCAGTTGCAGCAGTGCCAGGAGCAGGACGAGCAGGATCAGCAACGCCAGCGCGGACGCGACGTTGCGGCTGCGGGTCATGCCCCGACCCTCTCACTCGCGGCCAAGGCTGCGCCGCTGCGACCACGCATCGAACCGATCAGGCCGAACGACGCTGCCGGACCGCGACGCCGGTGCTGTGCTCGTGTGCGGCCCGTCGGCGTACGGCCTGCGGATGTTCGCGGGAGATCGCCTCGGCGAACCGCTGCTGGGCACGCTCCTGCGCCGCCTCGCTGCGTTCGTGCAGCGCCGGCCGGTTGCGCCCGACCCACACCGCCCAGGCAGCGGCCAACGCCGTCGCCACCACGGGCGGGAGCAGCCACAACAGGATCGCCATGGCCCCATCCTCCCCGATCCCGGCCCGCTGCCCCGGGACCCACGCCGGGAGAGGGCCGTCCTGAGCCCTACGGTGCGCACCACCCGGCCGGTACCGTTGAGCGCATGGCCGACGACGACGCCGCAGCGCCCATGGACCCGGACGAGCCCGACGGCCCCGGGGCCGACAACCCGTTCAAGGGCACCCCTTTCGAGCAGTTCTTCGCGGGCGCAACCGGGCCGGGCGGGCTCGGTGCGATGGACCTGCAGGGCCTGATGGGCCAGGTGCAGGCGATGATGACGCCGTACGACGGCCCCGTGAACTGGCCGCTCGCGACCGATCTCGCTCGTCGTACCGCCGCCCAACAACCCGACCCCAGCCCCGACCGCGGCGACCAGACGCGGGTGGCGGACGCGTTCCGACTCGCGGACCACTGGCTCGACGACGTGACCGTGCTCCCGTCTGGTGTGACGACGACCGCTGCGTGGAGCCGAGCCGAGTGGATCGAGCAGACCAGCGGCGTGTGGCGCCGGTTGGTCGAGCCGATCGCCGAGCACGTCGTCGGCGCGATGTCCGACGCCATGCCTGAGGAGGCCAAGGCGATTGCCGGGCCGTTGATCGGGATGCTCGGTCAGGCCGGCGGCGCGCTGTTCGGCAGCCAGGTCGGCCAGGCCCTGGGCGCGCTGTCGACCGAGGTGTTGGCGACCTCCGACATCGGCCTGCCCCTCGGGCCGGAGGGCACCGCAGCGGTGTTGACCCACAATGTGGCGGAGTTCGCCAAGGACCTCGACGTCGAGGACCACGACGTGTTGCTCTACCTCGCCCTGCGCGAGGCAGCCCACCAACGCCTCTTCGCACACGTGCCGTGGCTGCGCCAGCACCTGATCAGCGCGATCGAGGACTTCGGTCGCGGCATGCACATCGACATCTCCGGGATCGAGGAGTCGTTGGGCGGTCTCAACCCGGCCGACCCCCAGTCGCTCCAGGAGGCGATGGCGGGCGGCATGTTCGAGCCGAAGCTCTCGCCGGGTCAGGAGGCCGCCCTCGTCCGGCTGGAGACCACCCTCGCGCTCGTCGACGGCTGGGTCGACGAGGTCGTCGGTCAGGCCACGGCCGAGCGGATGCCCGCGGCGGCGAAGCTCCAGGAGATCGTCCGTCGCCGCCGAGCCGCGGGCGGTCCGGCCGAGCAGACCTTCGGGGCTCTCGTCGGGCTGGACCTGCGTCCGCGCCGTTTGCGCGATGCGGCCACCTTGTGGGGGTCGTTGCGGTCTCGGCAGGGGATCGATGGCCGTGACGCGGTGTGGGCGCACCCCGACCTGCTGCCGACCGCCTCCGATCTCGACGATCCGCTGGGCTTCCGGGACGACATCGCCGAGCCGGCTGCACTCACCGATGCCGAGTTCGACGCAGAGCTCGGCAAGCTGCTCGACGGCGAGGCGTGAGTCCGCACGCGGCCGCGCTCGCCGCGTTGGAGGGGTGGCGGCCACCGAACGATGCACAGGCCACGCTCGCCGAGGATTTCGTACGCCACCTGCGCACCCACCCCGACGGCTTGCAGCGCGGCTGCTTCCCCCGCCACCTCACGGCGGGCGCGCTCGTCCTCAGCGAGGACGGTGACCGGGTGCTGCTCAACCTGCACCGCAAGGCGCAGCGCTGGTTCCACTTCGGCGGCCACATCGAGGACTCCGACGCCGCACTCGCCGACGCGGCGTTGCGCGAGAGCCAGGAGGAGTCCGGTCTCGCCGAGTTGCGTCTCTCCGCCGAGCCCGTGCAACTGTCCGCCCATGCCGTGCCGTTCTGTGATCGGCGTGGGGAGGTGATCCACCTCGACGTGCGCTACGTGGCCTGGGCACCCGCGACAGCCGTCCCCGTGGTCAGCGACGAATCGGAGTCGGTGCGGTGGTTCGACGTCGAGGCGTTGCCGACGCAGGACCCCGACATGGTCGAGCTGGTCCGCCTGGCGCGGACGCACTAGCTCAGTCGCAGCTCGGCTGCTCCAGCCCCGCGCCGGCGACGACGCCCTCGAGATAGCCCTTGGCCCGCTCGGCCTTGGGATAACGGTCGACCCAGTGCCAGAAGCGTGCGTTGTGACTCGGCTCGAGCAGGTGCGCCAACTCGTGGAGCAGGACGTAGTCGACCACCCACGCGGGCATGCCGATCAGCCGGTCGGACATCCGGATGGTGCCGTCGGCGGGCGTGCAGGAGGCCCAGCGGGTCGTCATGTTGTCCACCCACCGCACCGAGGTCGGGTGCGCGCGGTCGTGGAGGTAGTCGCGTGCCAGCTCCTCCGCGCGCCGCATCAGTTGGGCGTCGGTGCGCCGGCCCCGTTTCGCTGGCCGGTCGAGACGCTCGAGCATCTGCTCGACCCACTCGGCCTCCTCCGCTCGGGTGAACCGATCGGGGATGAGCACGATCACCTTGCCGTCCTTGCGGTAGGCCGAGACCGTCCGGGTGCGCCGCCGCGACCGGCGCACCTCCACCTCCGGCCGGATGCCTGTGCTCGCCTGGGTCATGCCCAGAACGTACCCGGCCACAACGACAGATCCCGGAGCATCAGCGAGGGGTGGCCCACTCCAGCAGATCCGGGAGCGGCCAGGTGTTCACGATCCGGGCGGGGTCGAGGCCGACCTCCTCGGCCCGGGCGCACCCGTAGCTCAAGA
>DASVMH010000314.1:0-14870 GCA_036384455.1 Marmoricola sp.
GCACGGTGAACCGGTACGTGCCCTGCGTCCCAGAGATGAACGGCCGGTTCAACGACTCCTTGTTGATCGAGACGTCGGCGCTCTGACCGGGGTCGGTCGACACCGTGTCACTGTCGTTCGTCGGATCGGGATCGGGCGAGCCCGTCGGTCCGTCGCCGGTCACCGTCGCCGTGTTGACCACGGGGTCGGTGCGATCGGCGTCGACCTTGACTCTCACGATGATCTGCCCGACGGCGCCGACGGGATGGACGGCGGCGTCATGGGTGCAGGTGATGGTTCCGCCCGGCTCCGCACAACTCCAGTCCTCTCCGGAGGCGGAGACGAACGTCGTGCCATCCGGCACCGGATCGGTCACCGTCAGCGTGCCGTGATGGACCGACGGGCCGTTGTTGGTGACGTCGAGGGTGTAGGTCGCGACCTGCCCCGCGACAAGGGCTCCCTCGAGGTTCTTGCGCATCGAGAGATCAGCGCTCACCCCGACCCTCGCACTGCTGGAGTCGGTGTTGTTGCCAGGTGTCGGGTCGTACGTCCGGGCGCCCACTGTCGCGGTGTTGGTCAGGGTGTGGTCCGCACTGGTCCCCGCGGGGATCGTGCCCGTGACCGTGATCGGGTCGAGCGAGGATCCGTCGGCGAGTGTGCCCGGATGCGAGCAGGTGATCGTCGTCGATCCTGAACACGTCCATCCGTGGCCGCTCGCGGAGAACGGCCCCTCCATCTCGGCCGGCATGGTGTCGGTGACGGTGAACGGGCCCACTGCGGTGTCGCCGCCGTGGTTGGTGACCGTGAGAGTCCAGGTGAAGGGGGAACCCGCGACCGCCGGGGCGTCCTGGGGCACCTTCACGAGTTCGAGATCCGCCGAGTCGATGTGCACCTCCGCGGTGTCCGGGGCACCGTTGTACGGCGTCGTGGAGGTTCCGGTGCGACCCTCGTCGTCCTCAGCCGTGACCGCTGCGGTGTTGACGTGATCGATGCCGCTGCCCACCCCGGGGCTGGTGACGACGCCGGCACCGGGTTTCGCGGCGTAGTCGACGACGATCGCGTCGTTCTTGGAGGGAAGGTCACCGAGGTCGGTCCAGGTCAGTGTCTGCCCGGAGACGGTCGGCTCGACCTGGCTGGTCGCGCCACCGAGGACGGAGACCTGTGCCGAGCCGGGCACGTAGGACCAGTTCGGCGGCAACGTGTCGGTGATGGTGACATCGTGCGTGGCCACGTCGGTGTCGTTCGTCGCGGTGACCCGCCAGGTGACCGGCTCGCCGATGTAGGCGAGGGCGTCCTCGGAGGGGGTCCCGTTGTCGAGCACCGATTTGGCGATGCTCACGTGCGGCAACAGCGGGTCGACCTCCGCGGACGCCGTGGGCGCGTCGGTGTACGAGCGATCGGCATCGCCGTCGGCCGCAGTGGAGTGGTAACTGTCGATCGTCGCCGTGTTGGTCTGGGCGCCGTCCGGAGCGGGGCTGGCCAGCTTCGCCCCATACGTCAATGTGAGTGCCTTGCTCGCTCCCGGCTCGATCGGACCCGGGATGGTCCAGGTGATCGTGTCGCCCGAAAGCGTGCCGCCGTCGGACACGGTGCCCCCGACCACCTGGATGCCCGCCGGCACCTTGTCGGTCACGGTCGCGTCGTACGCGGGCGCGTCGCCGGTGTTGGTGAGCGTCACCTCGTAGTCGAACCGTTGCCCGGGCTTCGCAGTGATCTTCGCGGTGTCGTTCACCGTCTTGTCGATCGTCAACTTCGGCTCGACCACCGTGACCGTCGCCGTCGAAGGCATCGTCTGGCTGTCGTGCGGATCGGTGACCTTGGTCGGCTTCGGCCGGTCGCTGAAGTCCCAGCCGGCCGATGCCGCGTTGACGAGTCCGGTGGTGTCGGTGTTGCCCGGGACGTCCTCGACGATCGCGCTGTAGGTCAGTGTGATGATCCGCTTCGCCTGGCTCCCCGAGACCTTCGGGAGATCACCCAGACCCCAGCCGACGGTCTGGCCGTCAGACGTGAGCGGCGTCGCGGTGGCATTGCACGCGGTGTGGTCGCCGAGCTCGCAACCCGGTGTCCCCTCGATCTGGACGGAGGCCGGATCGATGCCGTCCGGAAGCGTGTCGGTCAGCACCAGGTTGTAGAGGTTCACCTGAGCGGGGAGTGTCACGGTGAGCGTGTAGTCGGCGCGCTGGCCGATCGCACGGGTGTCGGTGCTCGTGGTCTTGGTCAAACCCACATCGGAGACCACCACGGTGTCTGTGGCCTCGTTGTTCGACGGATCGTCACCGGGGGTCGAGGTCGAGACCACCGCGGTATTCGTTGCACTGGTGAATTGAGCCGCCGTCACCGTGGTGTTCACGCTGATCGCGGGTGCGGCGCTGTCCGGAGCGAGCGGACCGACGTAGTCACAGGTGAGGTCCGGCGCGGAGTAGCTGCATGTCCAGTCGGTCCCCGAAACCGAGACGTAGGTCAGACCGGACGGGAGGGTGTCGACGACGCGTACCGACTCCGCCGTCGAGGGACCGGCGTTGCGGGCGGTCAAGGTGAAGTCCACGACGCTGCCGTGCAATCCGTTGCCGGAGTGTGTCTTCGTCAGGGAGACGTCCGCACTGCGGGTGACATCGAGCGTCGCGGTGGAATCGTTGTTGGACGGGTCCGGGTCGGGAGTGTCGGAGTCGACCGACGCCGTGTTCGCGACGTCCTTTTCGGCGCCGTGTCCTGCGGAAACGGTGGCGTGCAGGACGATCGGCTGGGCGGAGTCCCCGGATCCGAGAGTGCCGCCGCCGGCGGTGAGCGTGCAGGTCAGCGTCTCCGGCGCTGCGTGATCCGAGACGCAGCTCCAGTCGGTGACCGAGCCGTCGAGCGAGTCGAAGCTGAAGCCGGAGGGCAGGGTGTCGGTGACCGTCACGTCGCTGGCATCGGACGGGCCCCGATTCTTCACTGCGAGCGTGTATGTCGTGTCCGTGCCGGCCACCACCGACGTGTCGGACGCCGTCTTCGTGATCGCCAGATCGGCCGAGGTCAGCGTCGGCGCGCCGACGCTCGAGGTGTCGTTGGCGGGGTTCGGGTCGTGGTCGTACGCCGCGCTGGTGACGGTCGCGGTATTGGTGATGTCCGCGGTGCGGCCGGGGTCGACGTCGACCGAGATGGTCACGGACCTGCTGTCTCCGGCCGCGAGTGTGGTCCCGGACGCCGGCGGCGTCCCGTCGGCACCCCAGGTGCAGACGACCTGTCCGGTCCCACCGACCTGAGGCGTCGTGCACTGCCACTGAGCGGGGTTGTCGACCTGCACGGACTTGAAGGTGGTGCCCGCCGGGACCGGGTCCGTGACGACGAAGGAGCCGTAGTACATCGACGGCCCGTTGTTCTTCACCACGACGTTGTATGTCGCGGTGCCGCCGGCGACGATCGGCGCGTTGGTGAGCGTCTTGGTCACGCCGAGGTCGGCGATGAGCGTGGTCGTGCCCGGCGTGGTGCTGGTGTCGTTGTGTCCACCCGGCTCGTCGGGGTCGTAGGTGCTGATCCCGTCGACGGTCGCGGTGTTGGCGACGTCGGTGTCGGGCGCAGTCGTCGCGGGAATGTGCCCGGCGACGGTGATCGTCGGGAAGCTTGCACCCTTGGCGAGGGTGTCACCGGCACTGGTCCGGCTGCAGGACACGTGTCGGGCATCGGCCGACCCTCCGGTGGCCGTGACGGTGCAGGTCCACCCCTGGCCCTGTGCACTGACCCCGGTCAGTGGCGCCGGCACGTCGTCGCTGACCGTGAAGGGCCCGACGGCGGTGTCCGGGCCGTCGTTGCCGACCGTCAACGTCCAGCTGTGGTCGTTTCCGGCCACCGGGTTGTCGTCGGCCGACTTCGTGATCGTGACGTCCGCGGAGTCGATGTGGGTGGTTGCGCTGGCACCCGGCCCGTTGAACGGCGAATGGGCCGCATCCTGCGTCTGTCCGTCGGCGTCCTGGGCGGTGACCGCCACCGAGTTGGTGTGGTCGGTCGTGTGGCCGACTCCGGGGTCGGTGGCCGCCTGGGGGTTGTCCGGGGTGGCCGAGTAGGTGATGACGATGGTGTCGCCGGCCGCGGGCAGGTCCCCGAGGTTCGTCCAGGTCAGCGTCTGGCCGCTCACGGACGGCTCGACCGCGGAAGCGGCCGCCCCGACGACGGACACCCGGGCCGAATTCGCGTCGTAGGTCCAGTTGTCCGGCAGGGTGTCGACTGCTCCGATGTTGTACGCCTTGCTCGCCCCGTCGCTGGTGATGGTGACGGTGAAATGCTTGGACGTGCCGAGATACGCGACGTCGCCACCATCGGCGGTCTTCGACACGACCACGTGTGGCAACGCCGGGGTCACGGTCGCGTGCGCGGTGGGCTTCGTGCCCGGGTAGGTGCGACCGCCGGCATCGGCACAGGTGGATCCCGCCGGGACCGTGACGGAGCAGTACCCGGCAACCGTCGCGGTGTTCGTGAGCGCGGTGCTCGGCGACGGGCTCTGGAGGCGCGCCTTGTAGGTCACCTGCGCCGTCGCGCCCTTGGCGAGGCTACTGAGCGTCCACGTGATGGTGCCGCCGCCGGACTGCGGGTCGGCGCCCGAGATGGTGCCGCCGTCACTGATGGTGCTCGCGTCGACGACGACCCCGGTCGGGACGGCATCAGTGACGACGACCTGATGCGCGGCCGAGACGTACGTCCCGCTCCCGTTGGTGGCCTTGACGGTGTAGGTGAACGACTGTCCGGGGTCCGGGGTGGCGTCGCTGACCGTCTTGGCGATGGAGACGCTGGGCTCGGTCACGTGGTCGGTGGACGTGGCCGGGCCGGCGGTGTGGTCCGGGGTCCCGCCGACCGTCGTCGGGTCGGTCCCGTTGGTGTTGTTCCAGCCGAGGACCGCCCGGTTGGTGAGCGCGTCCCCGGCCTTGGGCGCCGTTGCACTCGTTGCCACGACAGGCGCCGTGTAGGTGATCGTGACGGTGCGCGCCTTGGCATCGGCGATCAGGTCGCCGAGGAACCAGCCGATCGTCTGGCTCGATGGGGTCAGGCCCGTCGGAGCGATGGAGCACGGGCTGTTGTCGGGATAGCTGCAGGCGGTGCTCACCGTGCTGACCGCCGTCGCGTCCACACCGGAGGGCAGGACGTCGGTGACGGTGGCGTCGAAGTAGTTCACGTTCGCGGGCACCGTCGCGGTCACCGTGAACGACGCCACGTCGCCGATCGCCAGCAGCGGCGTCGAACTCGCCTTGGTCAGCGTGCTTCCGGCAACCGTCGCCGAGTCCTGGTCGGTGTCGCTGTAGGACCGCTCGATCGCGGTGGGGTCTTCGACCCCGTCGTCGAGGTCGCTGCCGATCAGGGTGGCGGAATTGGTGTAGACCTGTCCTCCGACCGAACCCGGATCGACCGTCACGGTGTAGGGCAGCGAGACGTTCGCGCCTCCCGCGATCGCGCCGATGTGCCAACGAAGCACCTCCGTGCCGACCGCGCATCCGTTGCCGGCCGGGGCCGCGCCGGTGCCGGCGACCAGAGGCGTATCGACACTGGTCCCACTCGGCGCGGTCGCGGAACCGAACGTGAGGCCCGCCGGGATGCAGTCGATGACGTACGAGTCGTAGAGCGTCGGGCGACCGGCCGCGTTGGCTGCCTTGAGGGTGTAGGTGAGGGTGTCGCCGCTGGCAACGGCACCCACCGGGGTGTGGGTCTTGGTCAGCGACGGGGACGGCTCGACGACGGTCGCCGTCTTGGACGCGGTGTGCGTGTACGTACTGCTGGTGTCACTGGATTTGTACGTGAACTTCGCGGTGTTCTTCAGCGCGGTGTCGTTGACGTTGGCGGATGCCGTGGTCACCTGACCGGTGAGGGTGAGGGTGAACGTCTGGTCCTGAGCGGTGTCGTTGACGTACTGACCGGTCAGGTCGATCGACGCGGAGCCCGTCAGGTAGTTGGCCGAGAAGCCCACCGGCGACGGCAGCACGTCGGGAGCGCCGGCGTCGAACGACGGGTGCGCGTCGGTCAGTTTGATGCCGGCGGGGAGTGTGTCGCTGACCGTGCCGTCGTACACCGTGGTGTGCGCCGGGATCGTGCCGGTGACGGTGTAGGTGATCTCCTCACCGATGACTGCCTGCGATGCGGCGTTGTTGCCCGCCTCGTCGATCGCCGTGGTCTGAGCCTTGCTGATCGAGACGTCCTTGACGGTGACCGTGTCGTCGTCGGTCGCCGCAGGGACATCGCAGTCGGGCTTGCCGGTCGCATCGCAGACGGTGGGGTCGATGTTGTCGGAGGGGTAGTGGGTCGTCGTCGTCCCACGGTTGCTGTCGGTGTCGTACGACACCACCCCGGTGACGTTCTTGAACGCCGTCCGTGCCCCGGGCTCACCCGGGATCGTCACCGAGTATGCGATCGCCGACGATGCCCCTGCGGCGAGCGGGCCGGCAAGCGTCCACTGCATCACCCCGGTGCCCGGGTCGCACGTGTAGCCGCTCACGGGCAGGTCGGTGCCGGTCGTCTTCGCCGCCGGGGCGGAGGTGACGTCGCTGCAACTGATGCCCGTGGGTAGGTCGTCGCGGACCACGACGTTCTTGACCGGGACGTTGTCGTGGTCGTCGTCGTCGCCCTTGTTGGTGACCACGATCGTGTAGGGCACCACCGACCCTCCGACGACGGTGCTGCTGCCATCGTGCGATTTCTCGATCGCAATCGGGGGTGTCGCACCGGCGGAGAAGTCGACCTGGTCCCGCAGGAACCCGACGGTCCCAGCGGTGTCCACCCAGGTGAGCTTCGCGAGGTTGGCCGTGATGTCCGGCTTGGGGGCGGCGTCGGGCTCGCTGGTGACGATCGCGCTGAGGCGCCATTCGAAGACGCCGCCCTTGGCGACGAACCGGTCACCTCCGCCTTGAGCGGTGCCGACGGCCCACTGGACCCGGCCACCCGCGCCCGAGGTGGCGTCGCTGTCGTCCAGGACCGCGGCGACGTTGTCGGCCGGTGAGACCGCGACGGCGGATCCGGCTTCGTAGGTGACGTAGTCGGGCAGGAAGTCGGTGACCACCGGGTTGCGGGTCGAGTTCCCGGCGGAGAAGTTCACACTGATGTCGAAGCAGACCCGGTCGCCGACCCGGAAGGTCAGCGCGTCGGAATCCTTTGCGGTGGTGGTGTTGTCGGTGTAGGTACCGTCCGCCTTGTCGCAGGTGTACGGAGTGGCTTGCTCCATCATCGTCTTCGACAGCGTCGGGCCGCCCGAGACGATCGTGGCTGACGACGCGTCCCGGACGTCGGCGATCTGCACCTGATCACTCGCAGGCGGGTCCACGCCGGCGAGACTCGTCGTCGTACCGACCAGGGACGCGCTGTTGGTGTAATCGTCGCCGGACACCGTGGGGTCCTGGTCGTGCCCGGCGTACGTGGCCCCCATCAACGCCGTGTACGTGATCGTCTGCACCTTCTGGGCAGCCTGGTCGAACGGCTTGAAGACCACGGTCCAGGTGTGATCGGGGTTCTGGGTGATCGAGTCGACCTGGGCACCGGTCGCCGTGAAGTCCGAGGCCGAGGTCGCGCAGGTGTCGGTGGTTCCCGCCTTCAGGGGGCACAGGCCGTCAGGGATGACGTCGGTGACCGTGACGCCGGAGGCGTCGGCGTATTCGCCCGTCTCGACGTGGAGCGTGTACTGAGCGGTGCCGCCCTGCGTGAAGGTCTTCTGGTCCCCCGGCGTTCCGGTGTCGGTGTCGACCTGCTTCTGCATCGCCAGGTCCTCGGCCGTGACGGTCGTCGAGTCGCTGTCGAACACCGTCTTGTCGGTCGGGGCGCCCTGGATCGCACCCGTGTAGGAGCCGCTCACCTGCGCGAGGTTGGTGAGGCCCTGTTCCCCGTCCTGGGTGCCGGAACTGCTGGCGTTCTCGCGGGTGGAGGCACCCGTGTTGTTGTCGAGGTTCGCACCCTGCTCGCCGCTGGCGGGGCTCGGGGTGGTCGCTCCGAAGTCCATCGTGTTCGCCCGCTGGGGAATGCCTGCCGCGTACGTGGTGGTCCAGGTGTCGTTGTCTCCGAGATCGGGCAGCGACCAGGTCACCTTGGTGTAGACACCCGGGGCGAGGCCGATCGGGAGGTCACTGTTCACCGTCTCGACCGACAACGGGGTCATGCACGAGCCCGCGCCGATCGTCGGGGTCGTGGTGAGATCGACGTCGCCGTATTCGTGCGTGCTGCCGTTGTCGACCCCGCCGCAGCCGAGGAACTCCAAGCCGGCGGGCAGATAGTCGGTGACCGTGTTGCCGTTGGTCGCCGCGTGCCCGTTGTTGGTGACCTTCAACGTGTACGTCGTGGTGTCATCGTGCACGCCACGCATCAGTTCGTGCTCGGGGCTCGGCTCGGTCTTGTCGATGGTCAGTGCCGAGATCGCGGTGTCGAACTCGGCCGAACTCTCGGTGTCCGTGTAGGAACCGCTCTTCGGATCCCCGTTCGCGTCGAACTTGGGCACCGCTCGTGGGTTGTTCTGCGCATAGGCGTCGGCCGTGTTGGCCACCGTGGATCCGACGGGATACGTGTCCGCGTCGACGGTGACGTCGAAGTCGATCCGCTGCGTCGCCCCGGCGGGAAGATCGGACACGTTGCGCCAGATCAGTACCTGATAGGTGGGGCTGGTGTCATCCAGCGGATCCGTGTGCAACGTGACGATCGTGGGATCGCCCAGACCCTTCGGAGCGGTCGTCTGCTTGTAGCTCACGCCGACCGGCAGGACGTCCCGGACGCTGAGGTTGTACTCGTCGTCGGCCGCGGTCGAACCGGAGTTGGTCGCGGTCAGCTCGTAGGAGATCGGTTGCCCGACCAGCACCGAGGTGTCACCGGTCTTGGAGAACCTGAGGAGTCCGGCGTCACCGGGGTCGCCGTCCGCAGCCTGCGCAGCCGTGGCCGGGAGGATCGCGAAGGTCGCCGCCACGACCGCAGCCGACGCGACGACGCTGAACACGGCGCGGATGCGCAACCGACGCAGGCGCACTCAATCCTCCAGGAATCGCAGGGCGGGGCCGAGCCGCCCACCTCCGCACAGGACACGAACCGAACAGACGCATCTACTGTCGCCCACCGGGCCGGCGATTGCATCCGAAATGCGAATTATATCCCTCTGGTCACGCAGGACCGCCATCCGTTCGGAGGTCCCCCAGGGAGCGCAGTTGGCGTCCGGCCGAATCGAAGTTCGACGGGGCCAACCACGCCTCGTGGGCCGGACGCAGCAGCGGCCACTCGGCGTCGGTGATCGAGAACCACGCGGTGTCGCGGTTGCGATCCTTGTAGACGAGCGCCTGCCGGAAGGTCCCCTCGAAGGTGAAGCCCAGGCGGGTCGCCGCCGCGCGCGAAGCGGCGTTGAGCGCATCGCACTTCCACTCGTAGCGGCGATATCCGAGGTCCTCGAAGACATGCCTGGCCATCATGAACATCGCCTCGGACGTCGCCGGGGTGCGCTGGATGGCGGCGGCGAAGCTCAACCCGCCCACCTCCACGCTGCCGGCGGCCGGATCGCAACGCAGGTAGCACGCGATCCCCGCCGACCGACCGGCAGCGGGTCCGGCTGCGGGAACGACGACGTGCGGACTCCAGCCGGCATTGGCGTGCAGGCTCTCGACGTACGCCTCGAAGGGCACGCGGTCGTCGAACGGACCCGCGCTGAGATAGGTCCACAGCCGTGGCGGCGACCCGACGACGAGGGTGTCGTAGAGATCGTCCGTGTGTCGACCCTCGAGTGGCTCGACCCGACAATGGATCCCGTCGAGGACGACCGGTCCGACCGGCGTTCGGGGCCGCCAACCCTCGACCGGATCGCCGATCGGCTGGCCGTACTGGTTATCGGGCATGCCTATTGATAGCTGACGAAACGCACCCGCGGCCGGATCTGCAACACCCGGCGTGGACTCATCAGACGGGTATCCGCGCGATAGAAGAGCTTGAAGCCCTCCACGAACTGATGGGGCCGGGCGACCGCGCGATAGGTCGAGAGCTTCTCGCCGGGGGTGCCGAAGCCATCAACGTGCTGGACCATCGCGAGATGCGGGCGGGCCCGGATGCGGCCGGGCGCTCGCACCATCATGGTGCGGAACTGGTGGATGACGAACAGTTTCTGCGGCAGGTGCGCCCGGGCGGTCATCCGGTCCAGCCAGGCAGTCACCCGGTTCACCTCCGCCGCCCCGACGTGGCCGATGACCCGCCCGGGCACCTGGCCGGGGCCCATCCGCCACTCAGGATCGATCGCCAGCCCCACCCAGGGGTCACGCAAGGCCCAGGCCCAGTGCTTGGCCAACGTCAGGAAGTCGGAGCGGCCCGGTTGAATGTCGAGGAGCAGCAGCGCACCGTGCCGGTGGGCGGCGCGGACGTACCTCTCGACGTCCGAGCGCCGCACCGGCGAGCTGTAGTCCCCACCGGGTCCCGGCCCTCGCGCCGCGACGTCGACGATCAGCTCGAACACCGGTTGGACCGGCCGGTGCTGACCACGGAAGGCACGCGCCGCCCGCACGAGTCGTGGCCACATGCGGTCCGGGGGCGCCTGTCCGAGCACCCCGAGGGCACCGGTGCCGGCGACGCCGTAGTAGGCCACCAGGAACCGGTTGTGCGCGAAGATCCGGGTGCCGCCGCCGGGCAGGTACCGCGGGGGCACGGGCGCATCGACGTGTCGCGCGGGTCCCGACTGCGGCTCAGAAACCACCCGATCGACGTCCGATCCCCCGGACGGGCCGACGAGGGCGAGCAGAAGGAGGCTCGCGATCCAGGCGGCGAACACGACGTGGATCGCCGAGGGCCGCCTCATGGCCGCCACAACACGAACACGGCGCGGTCGTCGTCGCCGCGGCGCACCTGGCGGATGATCCGGCGGGTGGCCCCCTCGAACCCGTCGGCCGACGCGTCTCGAGCGGTCCGCTTGAGCCATGCGATCCGGTCGTCGATGTCGGCGCCGCGCTCCTCCACGACACCGTCGGTGTAGAAGAGCAGTGCGTCGCCGACCCCCAGGTGGCCGGTGCTGACGTGCAGTTCCGGATCATCGAGCACGCCGAGCGCCGTACCTCTCGCGCGGTCGATCTCCCAGTCCGCGGCACCCCGCTGCCACCGCAGCACCGGCGGATGCCCGGCGTTGACGATCGTGAATGCGCCAGTGCTCAGATCGACCTGCAGCATCACCGCGGTCGCGAACGCCTCATAGCTCGGCTGGCGCAGGAGGAACGCGTTCGCGACCCGCATCGTGTCCTCGGGCGGCATCGCCCCGATGAGCCCACCCAGGGCCCCGGCGAAGTGGAGCGCGTCGGTCCCTGCCGCCACACCCTTCCCGACCACATCGACGAGGATGATCTCGAGCCTGGATCTCTCGTCGTCGACGTTCACCGTCATGAAGTCCCCGGCGTACCCGACCCCGTGCGCCGCGATCATCGAGCTCTGGGAGCGCCAACCCTCCGGGAGCGGGGGCACCCGGCCCTGGGCGAGCAGGCGCCCTCGGAGATCGGCGAGCATCGCCTCACCGAGCGGCGTCGGCAGACCGGTCCGCCGGCCACCGACGTAGACGAGGATCATCACCCCCGCGAGGAGCAGCGCGATCATCCCGGAGATCCGGCCCGTGGTCATTCCGTCGTTGCGCACCGACTGATAGATCGCGAGTGCGCTGGCTCCGACGACGACGTAGGCCGTCAGCACCAGCAGCGGCCGGAACCGGAGCAGCAACAGGCCGCCGAGCAGCCAGATCGTGTACGTCCCGATCGGCATGACCGTGTATTCGACCAACGACACGGCGAAGCATCCGGTGACCAGGACGAGCAACGCCCCCAGCACCAGTGTTTGGCTGCGGGCGGTTCCGGAGCGCCACTGATCAGCGAGGCTGTGGGTCGCTGCCCGCAACGACAGCCCCGACATGCGCACAGCATAGGCGGCGGGTGATTTCCCCCACCAAAGCCGCGCGGAGGGCTCGCCGTCGGGGATGATCGGGCCCATGGCATCGTCCGCACGCACCCCGCGCACCCCGCAGACACCGTCGAGCACGCCCAAACGCGCCACCATCGCCGAGCCCGGCGACCTGCCGCTGACGTTCTTCGACGTCACCGCGACCGACGGCACCGTGCTGCGGGCATGGGACAACGGCGTCAGTGACCGCTCGGCGCCGACGGTGCTGCTGTGCAACGGCCTGGGCACCAACCCGTACTGCTGGCCCGCGTTGCTCGACCCCGAATGCGGCGTCCGGGTGATCTCGTGGAACCACCGCGGTGTCGGCGGCTCGGAACGGCCCGCCGATCCGAGCCGATGCGGCATCGACGCCTTCGTCGAGGACGCCGTCGCCCTGCTCGATCACCTCGGCATCGAGTCGTGTCCGGTCATGGGCTGGTCGATGGGCGTCAACACCATGTTCGAGCTCGCGTACCTCCACCCCGAGCGGGCGACGGGGCTCTTCGCCGTCGGTGGCGTCCCCGGTGGCACCTTCTCCTCGATGCTCGCCCCGCTCGGCGTACCCCGGTTCGCCCGTGCTCCGATCACCGTCAACGCCGCGCGCGCCATGAAGATCGCCGGCGGGCCGCTCACGCTGATGGCCCGCAACGTGCCGACCGGTCCGCTGGCGATGGAGGTGCTGACGCACTCCGGCTTCATGCTGCCGACACCGGACCTCGACGACACCGGGCGTGCGATCGCAGAGTTCCTCACGACGCCCATCGACTGGTACATGCACCTGGCCCTGGCCACCTCCAAGCACGTCCGCGTCTCGCTGCGCAACATCGCGGTGCCCACTGCCTTCGTCGCCGGCAAGTACGACGTGCTCGCCTCCTCGAAGGACATGCGGACCGCCTCCGAGCGGATCGAGGGCGCCACCTACGTCGAGTTGCCGTCGTCGCACTTCATGTCGCTCGAGCGTCCGACCGAGGTGCACGACCTGCTGCTCGACCTGCTCGACCGGGTCTCCTGACCGTCTCCACCTACGCTGGGTAGATGCGCCGCCGGTTGTTCGCGCTCCTCGCCGCCCTGATCGCGGTGGCCGGTTGCGCGGGCGCAACCCATGGCGGGTCTCGACAGGATCGACCATCCACGACGGCGACGCCGAGCGCGACCGATCCGGCACGATCGTCTGGACCTCCGAAGGTGCTCGGCACCATCGCCAGCGGGCTGTCGGTCCCGTGGGGCATCGCGTTCCTGCCGGACGGGTCGGCGCTGGTGACCGAACGAGACACCGGTCGCGTCCTGCATCTCACCGGCTCCGGGACCGCTTGGAGATCCACGACCGTCGGCATCGTCCCCGAGCACAGCACCACCGGCGGCGAGGGCGGCCTGCTCGGCATCGCCGTGTCCCCGGCGTACGCGCGCAACCACCGGGTGTTCCTGTACGTCAGCACCACGCGCGACAACCGGGTCGTCACGGCACGCCTGGTCGCCGGGCGCCTGGGCGCGACGCACCCGATCCTGACCGGCATCCCGACGGGCGTCCACCACGACGGTGGCCGCCTCGCGTTCGGCCCCGACGGCTATCTGTACGTCTCCACCGGTGAGTCCGGCGTGCCTTCGCTCGCGCAGGACAAGACGTCGCTCGGGGGCAAGATCCTCCGGATCACCGAGTCCGGCTCGGCCGCACCCGGTAACCCGTGGCACTCCCCCGTGTGGTCGTACGGCCATCGCAACGTCCAGGGCCTGGTCTTCGACGCCGCCGGCCGGCTCTGGGCCTCGGAGTTCGGCGACCGGGAGTTCGACGAGCTCAACCGGATCCGCAAGGGCCGCGACTACGGCTGGCCCGATGTCCAGGGCCGATCGAGCGATCCGCGGTTCACCAACCCGGCGGTCGAATGGCCCACGGAACAGGCATCACCCTCAGGTCTCGCGCTTGCCGCGGGCTCCTTCTGGCTGGCCGCGCTGAGGGGTGAGCGGCTGTGGCGGGTGCCGGTGCACGGAGCCTCGGTCGGCAAGCCCAGGGCATACTTCATCGGGACGTACGGCCGGATGCGCACGGTCACCCGCGCCCCCGACGGCTATCTCTGGGTCACCACCTCCAACCGCGACGGCCGCGGCGACCCGGCGAAGAGCGACGACCGGATCCTGCTGGTCCGGCCCTGATCAGGCTCCTCAGGCGCGCTCGATCCGGGCGCGACGGGAGGCGCGGCGCAGGGTGGTGAGCACGGCGGGGCCGAGGATCAACAGGCCGACGGTCGTCGCGATCGCGCGGCCGGTGTCGACACTGGTCGTCGAGGTGACGAACGTATAGACGCCGAAGCGACGCAGGTTCTCCCAGAGGGGATCCCCTGGAACGAAGGCCAGGCCCCCGTGGTGCCCCGGAACCTCGATCCCCAGGAGGAACGGCCAACCCATCAGGTTGGTGACCAGCCCGTACGCGTACGACGCGACGATGCCGTAGATCACGAGCATGGCGATCTCGGCGCGCCCCCGCGGCCGCTTCGGGAGCAGCCCCGCACCCATCCCGACCCACGCCGAGGCCATCATCTGGAACGGCAGCCACGGACCCACGCCGCCGGTCAGGAGCGCCGACGCGAACAGCGAGGTGCATCCGAGCACGAAACCGAACCCGGCGCCGAACACCCGCCCGCCCAGGATCATCAGGAAGAACACGAGCTCGATCCCGGCCGTACCCGCGGAGATGCCGCGCATCACCGCGTTGATCGCGGTCAGGACGCCGAGCAGCGCCAGCACCTTGGCATCCATGCCGTCCTCGGTGAACTCCACGAGGACCACGACGATGATCAGGGGTAGCAGCGCCAGGAAGATCAATGGTGGCTCGACGGTGTTGTCGACCCGGACCTTCACCAGCAGCGGCCAGCAGTACATCGCCAGTCCGACCAGCGAGGCGAGGAGAAGCACCGCCATCGACCTCGGCCGCAGCCGGACCGCAACGCCATCGCGCTCGCTCACCCCGCGACCGCCGCGGCGACCTGACGCACGGTCAGCCAACCGCCGCCGAGGATCTTGTG
>DASVMH010000315.1:0-4323 GCA_036384455.1 Marmoricola sp.
CACATCTTCTGGCCCGCCTCGCACACCCAGCAGATGGTCGCGCTCTACCGTCGTCGCTTCGAGCACTACGGCCACGGCTTGGCCCACCAGGCGATCGTCGGGCTGGGCGGACAGTTCTTCATGCGGCCCAACAGCCAGGACGCGATCAACGAGTACCGGCCGTACTTCGACAACGCGCCGGTCTATGGTCACGGCCCGTCGCTGGAGGACTTCACCTCCCAGACGCCGCTGACCGTCGGCTCTCCGCAACAGGTGCTGGAGCGGACGCTCTCGTTCCGCGAGTACGTCGGCGACTATCAGCGCCAGCTGTTCCTCGTCGACCACGCCGGGCTGCCGTTGAAGACCGTGCTCGAGCAACTGGACCAGCTCGGCGAGATCCTGCCCGCCATGAGGGCGGGCTTCGCCGAGGGCCGGCCCGCGGACGTACCTGACGCGCCGACGCACGCGTCGCGGCGTCTCGACACCGAGGGGGTGCTCGCATGACCAACCTCGTCGTCATCTCCGCAGGTCTTTCCGAGGAGTCCTCGACCAGGATGCTCGCCGACCGGCTCACGACGGCCACCGTCGACCGGCTCACTTCGACCGGGGCCGACGTATCCGTCGACATCGTCGAACTGCGGCCGCTCGCGCACCAGATCATGGACGCGATGCTGACCGGGTTCGCATCCGGCGAGCTCGCCGCCGCGGTCGAGTCCGTACGCGCCGCGGACGCACTGATCGCGGTCACGCCGGTCTTCTCCGCGTCGTACTCCGGGCTGTTCAAGTCCTTCTTCGACGTCCTCGAGCCCGGTCTGCTGGATGGTCTGCCGGTGCTGTTGGCGGCGACCGCCGGGACCGAACGGCACAGCCTGGTCCTCGACCACGCACTGCGGCCGCTGTTCTCCTACCTGCATGCCGAGCCGCTGCCGACGGCGGTCTTCGCGGCCACCGGCGACTGGGGCAGCACCGCGGACGGCGCCCTCCAGCGTCGCATCGACCGAGCGGGCGGGGAGCTGGCCGGCCGGATCCTCGGCGCCGGCGGGGCGGCGCCACTGCGGAGCGGCGGACCGGTCTTCGACGACGCCTCCCCTGAGTTCGTGGACCTCGAGGCGTTGCTGGCTCGTTGATCATGCGCGGCGACGGCGGACAATTGCGGGGTTGTGACCGGCAAACCCGTCGATAAGCCGTCACAACTCCGCAATTGCAGAATTGGGCCAGCCGCCCGAGCACGCCGGAGATCCGTCGGCGCCAGCACCTAGGGTGTCGACGTGACGTTCCAGGTGCACCGGGCCGCACGCGGTGACGTCCTCGCCGAGGGCCTCGCCGCGATGCTGCGCGACCCGCTGCCGGACCCGTTCGCACGTGAACTGGTCGTCGTTCCTGCGCGAGGGGTGGAGCGGTGGCTGAGCCAGCGACTCTCCCACCGGCTCGGCCCAAAGCCGGGCCGCGACGACGGGGTGTGCGCCGCCGTCGATTTCGTCTCGCCCCGTCGGCTGATCAGCAGTCTCGGCAGCGACGGTGCCGAGGACGAGGATCCATGGGCGCCGGCGAACCTCACCTGGCCCGTGCTCGCCGTGATCGACGCGAGCCTCGGTGAGCCGTGGTGCCGCACCCTCAGCATCCACCTCGGACACGGTGTCGACGGCGAGGAGGGCGAGCTGCGCTGGGGACGCCGCTTCTCGGTGGCCCGACGGCTGGCCCGACTCTTCACCTCTTACGCCGTGCAACGTCCTGCGCTCCTCAGAGGATGGGCCGGGGGTGACGACGGTGATGGCGCCGGCGGCGCGTTGCCCCCCGATCTGGCCTGGCAGGCCGAGTTGTGGCGTCGCGTACGCGGCATCGTCGGGGGTCCGGACCCGGTCGAGCGACACCGCGACATGTGCGAGCGCCTACGGGCGGGCGACGTGGCCGCCACGATCCCGCCCCGGATCTCGCTGTTCGGCCACACCCGCATCCCCGACACCGAGATCGACATGATCGCCGCCCTCGCCGCGACCAGGGACGTCCACCTCTGGCTGCCACATCCGTCCCCTCGGCTGTGGCAGGCGCTGGCCGAACGCCCCCCTGACACCCGCGTCCGCGCCGCCGACCGCAGCCACACCGCAGCCGTTCACCCGCTGCTCGCGACGCTCGGCCGAGACCTGCGCGAGCTGGAGACGACGCTGCTGCCGCGTGTCGATGCCGACAGTGTGATCGCATCGGAGATGCCCGACGGGTCGACCGTGCTCCACCGTCTCCAGCAGGACATCGCGGCGGACCGCCAACCGACCGCGATCCCTCTGGCCGACGACGATCGCAGCCTGACCGTGCATGCCTGCCATGGTCCTGCTCGCCAGGTGGAGGTGCTTCGCGAAGAACTCCTCACCCTGCTCGCCGACGACCCGAGCCTGGAGCCGCGCGACATCGTGGTGATGTGCCCCGACATCGAGTCCTACGCGCCTCTCGTCGAGGCGGCCTTCGGGCTCGGCGACGTGCTCCCCGACGGCCACCCCGGGCAGCGTCTCCGGGTGCGGCTGGCCGACCGAGCGCTGCTGCAGACCAATCCGTTGCTCGCCGTCGCGGGCCGACTGCTCGACCTCGCCGGCGGGCGGGCAGAGGCGGGTCGCGTGCTGGACCTGCTCGCCTGCGACCCGGTGCGACGCCGGTTCGCCTTCACCGACGACGACATGGAACAGATCCACCGTTGGGTCGAGGCGGCAGGTGTCAGGTGGGCGTTCGACGCCGAGCACCGCGCGCCGTTCGGTCTGCAGGCGTACGTCCAGAACACCTGGAGATTCGGGATCGACCGGATCCTCGCCGGTGTCGCCCTGTCGGACGACTCCGACCGCTGGCTCGACACCACCCTCCCACTCGATGACGTCGGGAGCACCGACGTCGACCTCGCCGGCCGGTTGGCCGAGGCCCTCGATCGGGTCGCCGTCGTCACCGACGCGCTGACCGGCGAACACGAGGTCGGGCACTGGCTGACCACGATCGCGGACGGGGTCGAGTCGCTGACCGCGGTCGGTCACGGGGACGAGTGGCAGCTGAGTCAGTTGCAGCGCGAGTCGACCGAGCTCCTCGCCGGTGCCGAACGTCAGGGGCAGAGTGATGCCCGGCTGCGGCTTCCGGACGTGCGGGCGTTGATGTCGGAGCAGCTCGCCGGGCGCCCGACGCGCGCCAACTTCCGCACCGGCACCCTGACGGTGTGCACGATGACGCCGATGCGTTCGGTGCCGCACCGGGTCGTCTGCCTGCTCGGGATCGACGAGGGTGTCTTCCCGCGCAACAGCGGCATCGACGGAGACAACGTGCTGACCCGGAGTCCCCTGATCGGCGAGCGCGACCCGCGCAGCGAGGATCGCCAACTCTTCCTCGACGCGATCCTCGCCGCGCGCGATCACCTGGTGATCACCTACTCCGGTCGCAACGAGGTCAACGGCGAGCCGCGTCCGCCGGCGGTGCCACTCGGCGAGCTCATCGACGCGGTCAGCCAGACCGCGCCCGGCTGGGAGGAGACGCTGCACTCGTTGCAGGCCTATGACCCCGGCAATCTCGACCCACAGCGACCGAGGGCCTTCGACCGATCGGCCCTCGCCGGTGCCCGGGCGGCGCTTGGCGAGCGTCGACAACCACCGACGCTGGCCGGCCTGGTGCTCGCTCCGGAGCCGACGGTGGACGTCGACCTCGACGACCTGATCGGATTCTTCAAAGACCCCGTGCGCACCTTCCTGCGACGCCGACTCCAGATCTCGCTGCTCGACGACGAGCCACCGCGCTCCGACACGTTGCCCATCGAGGTCGACGGCCTGACCGAGTGGCAGGTCGGGGACAAGATCCTCGCCGACGTCGTTGCGGGCCGCGATCCCAACATCGCGTTGCAGCGTGTGTGGCGCGGCGGGATGCTCCCCCCGGGCCAACTGGGTTGGACGACCGCCCAGCAGATCCGCGACCGGGCGAAGCCGGTCGCGGAGATGGTCGCCGCCGTCTCCGGTGGGTTCGAGCGAGCGGCGCGCGACATCGACACCCCTGTCGCCGACGGCTCGTCGCGCCGCATCGTCGGCACCGTCACCGACCTCCACGACACGCGCGTGGTCAAGTGGGGCTATTCCAAGCTCGGGCCGAAGCCGTTGCTCGAGGCCTGGATCAGCCTGCTCGCCCTCGCGGCAGACGCCCCCGGACGTCCGTGGAGCGCGGGTGCGATCGGTCGGGCGCCGGGGCGCGGCGCCGGGGCTGCTCGATCGGTGCTCACGATCCCCGACGATCCACGCCGCACACTCGCCGATCTCGTCGAGATCTACGACACCGGCATGCGTGAGCCACTGCCGCTCCCGGTCCGGACCGCCCACGCATGGGCGGAGGGGT
>DASVMH010000316.1:0-5230 GCA_036384455.1 Marmoricola sp.
CGGCACGTACGCCACGCACGTGATCGTCCCGGTCGACGGTCTGACCGAGAAGCCCGCGGCAGTGCCCTTCGAGGAGGCAGCCGGGCTGATGCTGACCGGCGCGACGGCCGTGCACGCACTCACTGCCGCGGCGGTCGGACCTGGCGACACGGTCGTGATCCACAACGGTGCCGGCGGCGTGGGCCAGGTCGCCGTCCAGCTCGCCGTCGCCCGTGGCGTCGTCGTCGTGGCCACCGCATCGCCGACCCAGCACGACCTGATCCGTGGTCTGGGCGGCGTCCCGGTGACCTTCGGGGACGGCCTCCTCGAGCGGGTCCGCGATGCTGCACCGGATGGTGTGGACGCGGCCCTCGACCTGATCGGCACCGACGAGGCGATGGACGTCTCACTGGCCCTGGTCGCCGACCGCGACCGGATCGCCACCATCGCCAACTTCGACCGCGGCCCCCAGGAGGGCGTCAAGGTCCTCGGCGCGGGCGGCGACCCCGGCACCGAGGTGCGCAACGCCGCTCGGGCCGAGTTGGCCCGGCTGGCCGGCGAGGGCGCACTGGGCGTACGGGTGGACCGGACCTTCGCGCTCGCTGACACCGCCGAGGCACACCGCTACGTCTCTGCCGGGCGGGCCTCGGGCAAGGTCGTGCTGGTCCCCTGACGCCTCAGCCGAACAACACCTCGGCCTCGGCGTACTCCTCGGGCTTGACCAGCTTGAGCTCACCGGTGCCGTCGGCCAAGGGCACCCGCACGATGTCGGTGCCACGCAGCGCCATCATCGTGCCGAAGTCGCCCTCGGCGACGGCGGCGATCGCGTGCAGACCGAACCGGGTCGCCAGCCAGCGATCGAACGCGCTCGGGGTGCCACCGCGCTGGACGTGACCGAGGACGACCGCGCGTGCCTCCTTGCCCGTACGGCTCTCGATCTCACTGGCCAACCGGTCGCCGATGCCACCGAGGCGGACGTGTCCGAAGGCGTCCTTCTCCCCCGACACCAGTGTCATCCCGGTCCCGTCGGCGGGGACCGCGCCCTCGGAGACGACGATGATCGGGGCGTACTGGCTCTTGAAACGCTCCTCGACGAGCGCGCACACCTTGGCGATGTCGAAGGGCTTCTCGGGGATGAGGATCACGTTGGCACCGCCGGCCATCCCGGCATGCAGTGCGATCCAGCCGGCATGGCGACCCATCAGCTCGACGACCAGCACGCGGTGATGCGACTCCGCGGTGGTGTGCAGTCGGTCGATGGCCTCCATCGCGATGTTGACCGCGGTGTCGAAGCCGAAGGTGAAGTCGGTGGCGGAGAGATCGTTGTCGATGGTCTTCGGCACCCCGACGACGTTGACGCCGAGGTCGTGCAGCTTCGTGGCCACGCCGAGGGTGTCCTCGCCGCCGATCGCGACCAGGGCGTCGACACCGTTGGCCTCGAGGTTCGCGGTGATCTGCTCGACGCCGCCCTCGACCTTGAACGGGTTGGTCCGCGACGAGCCGAGGATGGTGCCGCCGCGCGGGAGGATGCCGCGCACCTGGTCGACCCCGAGCTCCGTGGTGACGTTCTCCAACGGGCCGCGCCAACCGTCACGGAAGCCGATGAACTCGAACCCGAAGTCCTTGACGCCACGTCGTACGACCGCGCGGATCACCGCGTTCAGCCCCGGGCAGTCGCCGCCACCGGTGAGCACTCCGACCTTCATCCGCACATCCCCATCTCTTGGATCGATCCAACCGGTGTCACCCTAGTGGGAGTCACTACGGTCGCACCATGACGATTCCTGGATTGGCCCCTCGGCACACCTCCCTCCGGGCCTCGCTTCGCTCGTTTCCTCAGGAGGCGGCCTCGTGACCTTTTCCGTGGTCGGACGATCGACCCATCCCAACGGCGACACCGAGTGGGGCGTCGCCGTCGCCTCGAAGTTCCTCGCGGTCGGCAACGCCGTGCCCGCCGCCGTCGCCGGGATCGGCGCGATCGCCACCCAGGCCGCTGCCAATGTGTCCTACAAGGCGCTCGGGCTCTCCCTCCTCGACGAGGGCGCCACCGCTCAGGTCGCGCTGGACCGCATGCTCGCCGACGACGATCAGCGCGAGCACCGCCAGGTCGGATTGGTCGGCATCGACGGGCCCGGCGTCACGTACACCGGGGCCGAGTGCTTCGACTGGGCGGGCGGGTACGCCGGGGACGACGTCGCCATCCAGGGCAACATCCTCGTCGGCCCCGAGGTCGTGGACGCGATGCGTACGGCGTGGGACGACTCGACCGGGCAACCGCTGGCCCGCCGACTGCTCGCTGCACTCACCGCTGGTGACTCCGCAGGCGGGGATCGGCGTGGGCGACAGTCGGCGGCTCTCTTCGTCGTCCGCGAGGGGGCCGGTTACGGCGGCGGTGACGACATCGCGGTCGACCTGCGCGTGGACGACCACCCGACTCCCGTGGCCGAACTGGCCCGACTGCTCGACCTCAACGACCTCTTCCTCACGGCTTCGACCGAGGACGAGAAGGTGCCGATCGACGACGCCCTGCGCGCCGAGTTGGACGGTCTCGCCCGCGCAGCCGGGCACGACGGCTTCGTCGCGTGGGTGGGCTCGGAGAACTACGAGATGCGGGTCGACGAGGGCGCCGCTCCGGCATGGATCGACCAGCGGGTGCTGGCGATCATCCGCGACGAGTCTCGCTAGGTTGGCCCGGTGAGCATCCTCGCCATCGACGCCGGCACCACCGGCGTGACCGCCCTCGTCGTCTCCGCCGAGGGCGGGATCGCCGCGAAGGGCTATCAGGAGTTCGCCCAGCACTTCCCGCATCCAGGGTGGGTCGAGCACGCACCGGAGGAGGTCTGGCAGGCGACGCTGGAGGCGACGCGTGCGTGTTTGAAGAACTGGGCCGGAGATCCGTCGGACCTGCACGGCATCGGCATCACCAACCAGCGCGAGACCGTGATGCTCTGGGACCGCGAGACCCTCGGTTCGCCCCGCCGCGCGATCGTGTGGCAGGACCGCCGTACCGCCGAGATCTGCCAGCGCCTCAAGGACGCCGGCCACGAGGAGCGGGTCAGCGAGCTCACCGGACTGCGGCTGGACCCGTACTTCTCCGGCACGAAGCTGGTCTGGCTGGCCGAGCACGAGCCGCACACGTGGGCGCTGGTCGAGTCCGGTCGCTACGCGATCGGCACCGTCGACTCCTACCTGATCGCCCGGATGACCCGGGGCACCTGGCACATCACCGACGTCTCCAACGCCTGCCGCACGCTGCTCTTCGACCTGGAGGCGGGCGACTGGTCCGACGAACTGTGCACGCTGTTCGGCGTCCCCCGCGACGCGCTTCCCGAGATCGTCGACAACTGGGGCGAGCTGGCCACGTCCGACCCGGCATCGTTCTGCGGGCTCTCGCTGCCGATCGCGGGCATCGCCGGCGACCAGCAGGCGGCACTCTTCGGCCAGACGTGCTTCGCCGAGGGTGAATCGAAGTGCACCTACGGCACCGGGTCGTTCATCCTCACCAACACCGGCTCCTCGGTGGAGCGCAGCGACGCCGGCCTGCTGTCCACGGCGGCCTGGCGCGCTCCGGGCGGCGGCCTGACGTACGCCCTCGAAGGGGCCATCTTCGTCACCGGCGCTGCCGTCCAGTGGCTGCGCGACGGCCTACAGATCGTGGGCTCGGCCGCCGAGACCGAGGCGATCGCGCGCACCGTCGCGTCCACCGACGGCGTCGTCTTCGTGCCCGCCCTCACCGGCCTCGGTGCACCGCACTGGGACCCCGACGCCCGCGGCACCATCATCGGCATCACCCGGGGGACCACGCGGGCACACATCGTCCGCGCCACACTCGAGGCGATCACGTACGAGGTGCGCGACGTCGTCGACACGATGCCGACCGCGCTGCCCGCCCTCCGCGTCGACGGTGGCGCCTCGGCCAACGACCTGCTCTGCAGCCTCCAGGCCGACCTCCTCGGCGTCCCCGTGGAGCGGCCGCGGATCGTCGAGACCACCGCGCTCGGCGCCGCCTTCATGGCCGGCCTCGGCACCGGCGTCTGGGACTCCACCGACGACCTGCGCGAGACCTGGCAGCTGGATCGCCGCTTCGAACCGGACGCCGCGAACGCCTCGCAGACGGCCGCCGACTACGCCCGTTGGCAGGACGCCGTCGAGAGGTCGAAGGGCTGGGGTTAAACGCCGGCGTCCAACGCCCGCTGCGCGACATTCAGCGCAGACCGGGCGTCGGCGACGGCGGCCGCGGCCTCGTCGCGGGCATCCGCGGCATCGGCAGCGTCCGTCTCGATGCGATCGGCCTCCTCCTCGAGGTCGGCGACGCGACGGCGGGCGGCATCGAGTTCGTCTGCGATCCGGAGACGCTCGGCGTCGCTGTCGGAGGCGGCCTGCTCTGCGGCGGCAAGATCCGCCTCGGCAGCCGAGAGCGTCGATGCGACCGAGGCGACGGCCTCCTCCAATCGAGCCCGCCGGATCTCGTCGGTGTCGGGGACGGCGTGCAGGTCCGGCGCCGGCGCAGCAACCGGTACAGCGCGTGTCCCGACGGACGAAGGCACGGCTAGAACGGCAGCAGGATCCAACGAACCGACGCCGGTGGCGGTGAAAGCAACGACCACGAGCCCGGTGCGGAGCACGTCTGCGGCGACCGGGTCGAGCATGGCCGCGTTGAGCATCTGCTCGACCTGGTCGGTCGTTGCGGAGGTGAGCGGCGTCCCCTCCGTCCGGGCGAGCGCGCGGGCCGACGAAGCCAGTGCATGGGTGAGCTGGCGACGCTGCCGGGTCAACGCCCGCAGTTCGTCGCCATCCATGGCCTCAGCGGCCTCACGCAGCGCGGCCGCGAGGCTGAGCACCTCGTCGATGCGCTCGCTCTCCCGGCGGACGAGCAGGTTGATCGCCGCGGCGGCGACCGAGGGCTTGCGCAGCTTCTTGACCTGCGCGGCGAGTGCCTTGTCATCGCACCCGCGAGCAGCCTCGTCGCGCGCGGCCGTGAAGGACGTCACCGGCAGCGCGTAGAGGTGATCGGCGATCTCGATGAGCTCAGTCATCGGCGTCCACGGCCGAGGCGAGCGCGGCGAGTGCACCGGCCACCGCATCCGCGCGGATCCGGGCGCGGTCACCGGAGAGCGCCAGCTGCACCGACGTGGTCCCGGCCGGTCCGCTGACCCCGACGAAGACGGTGCCGACCGGCTGGCCGTCCTGCAGGTCCGGGCCGGCGACGCCGGTCGTGGAGACGGCCCAGTCACTGCCGAGGAGATCGCGT
>DASVMH010000317.1:0-1878 GCA_036384455.1 Marmoricola sp.
GAGGAGGTCCGCGCGTCCGGGCATCGGGAGGGCGTCATCACGGGACTGCGCGCAACCGGCGGCATGATCACCTCGGCCGGCATCGTGCTCGCGGCGACCTTCGCGGCGCTCGGCACGATCCCGATCCTGTTCCTCGTGCAGATCGCGTTCATCGTGGCGTTCGGGGTGCTGCTCGACACCTTCCTGGTGCGGAGCCTCCTCGTGCCGGCCCTCGCGATCGACGTGGGACGCGCGTTCTGGTGGCCGTCGCGGCTGGGGCGGAGGCCGGCCGCCTAGGTGTAGTTCCTCGGGAGGTTGTGAACGGGTGACGTAGCGACGACCTCCGTGGACGATGTGGGTTACCACACGCAAATCGTCGACACGGAGGTCGTCGTGACTCACGCTAATGCGCCGTTGGCGCCGGAAGGCCGGCTGCGGCTGGCGAGGTTGATCGTCGAGGGGAACTGGTCTGCTCGGCGGGCTGCTGAGCGGTTTCAGGTCGCGCCGGCGACCGCGTCGAAATGGGCTCAGCGGTATCGGGCCGGGATGCCGATGACGGATCGCAGCTCGCGTCCGTTCCGATCGCCCAGGCGCTGCCCGCGCCGGACGGAGCGGCGGATCGTCGCCCTTCGATTCACTCGGCGGTGGGGTCCGCACCGGATCAGTTACCACCTCGGTATTCCGCGTTCGACCGTCGGACGGGTCCTCGATCGATTCCGGATGCCGCTGCTCTCTCATCTCGATCAGTCCACCGGCTTGCCGGTCCGCAAGCCGCGTCTCGTTCGCTATGAGAAGGCCCGGCCCGGCCAGCTGGTCCATGTCGACATCAAGAAACTCGGCCGCATCCCAGACGGCGGCGGTCACCGCGTAGTCGGCCGACAGCAGGGCAGCCGGCACAACGACGGGCATGGTCGAGGTGGTCGCGGATATGCGTTCCTGCATCACGCGGTCGATGACCACTCCCGGCTGGTCTACTCGGAGATCCTCACCGACGAACGAAAAGAGACCGCCGCCGGATTCTGGACCCGAGCAGCAGCGTTCTTCGCCACCGCCGGCATCCTCGTCCACGCCGTGATGACCGACAACGGAGCCTGCTACCGGTCCCGCGACTTCGCAGCCGCACTCGGGGCCGCGAAGCACGTCTTCACCCGCCCCTACCGACCACAGACCAACGGCAAGGTCGAACGCTTCAACCGCACCCTCGCCACCGAATGGGCCTACGCCAAGCCCTACCTCTCAGACGAGGCTCGAGCAGCCGACTACGACACCTGGCTGCACTTCTACAATCACCACCGACCCCACACCGGCATCGGCGGATCAACACCAGCCTCCCGCGTCCACAACCTCCCGAGGAACTACACCTAGGCGTAGGAGTCGGACGCCCGGTCGAGCTCGGTGAGCTGACGCCGGGTGAGTCGCAGACCCGGTGCGGCGACGAGGTCGAGGACCTGGTCCGCCGTGCTCGCCGAGACCACGGGCGCGACGATATCGGGCTTGCTGAGCAGCCAGGCCAGCGCCACGGTGGCGACGCTCGCGTCGACCTCGGCCGACACCCGGTCGAGCGCGGCGAGAACCTGCAGACCGTTGCGGCCGAGGAGCCGCCCCAGCCGCCCGCGCCGTTCGGTGCGCTCGAGGTCGGCGCGGCTGCGGTACTTGCCCGCGAGGAACCCGCCGGCGAGGGCGAAGCGGGGCATCACGCCGAGCCCCTGGGCGTGCGCGATGCGCGCCAGCCCCTGCTCGTACTCGCGACGGAACACGAGGCTGTACTGGTTCTGCACCGCGGCCATGCGCGCCACGCCCAGCTGCGCGCTCGCGATCCGCGCCTCCATGAGCCGCATCCCGGAGTGGTCGGACACTCCGAAGGCGCGGACCGCGCCCGCCCGGATCAGCTCGTCGACC
>DASVMH010000318.1:0-5439 GCA_036384455.1 Marmoricola sp.
CATCGTCGACGAGCAGGTGAGTGCGATCCGCGCCCAGATCGGCGACGGGCGGGCGATCTGCGGCCTCTCCGGCGGAGTCGACTCCGCGGTCGCGGCGGCACTGGTGCAGCGCGCGATCGGCGATCGACTGACCTGCGTGTATGTCGACCACGGGCTGATGCGCAAGGGCGAGACCGAGCAGATCGAGCGCGACTTCGTGGCCGCGACCGGTGCCGAGCTGGTCGTGGTCGACGCCGAGAAACGCTTCCTCGATGCGCTCGCGGGGGTCACCGACCCGGAGGAGAAGCGCAAGATCATCGGTCGCGAGTTCATCCGCGTCTTCGAGGCCGCCGAGGCCGAGATCATCCAAGGGGTCAGTTCGCAAGGAGCGGGCGGCAGCGTTGAATTCTTGGTCCAGGGCACCCTCTATCCCGACGTCGTCGAGTCCGGCGGTGGCGAGGGCGCGGCCAACATCAAGTCCCACCACAACGTCGGCGGCCTGCCCGACGACCTCGAGTTCGAGTTGGTCGAGCCGTTGCGGACCCTGTTCAAGGACGAGGTACGCCTGGTTGGTGAGCAGCTCGGTCTCCCCGCCGAGATCGTGTGGCGGCACCCGTTCCCCGGCCCGGGTCTGGGCATCCGGATCATCGGCGAGGTGACCCGCGAACGCCTCGACATCCTCCGTGACGCCGACGCGATCGCCCGCGAGGAGCTGACGAAGGCGGGCCTGGACCGCGACGTCTGGCAGTTCCCGGTCGTTCTCCTCGGCGACGTACGTTCGGTGGGCGTCCAGGGCGACGGGCGCACGTACGGCCACCCGGTCGTGCTGCGCCCGGTCAGCTCCGAGGACGCCATGACCGCCGACTGGTCGCGGCTTCCCTACGACCTGCTCGAGCGGATCTCCACGCGGATCACCAACGAGGTCCGCGAGATCAACCGGGTCGCCCTCGACATCACGTCCAAGCCGCCGGGCACCATCGAGTGGGAGTGAGTGGCGCCGTCCCCGGGAGACGGCGCCCGCCGGCTCACCAGGCGCAGCTCAGCGTGCTCTGCTGATCAATGCGGACATCGTTCGGATCGTTGGCCCCCGGGTTCTTGGTCGTGTCCGTCATAGAGACCTTCAGATGGTGCTGCCCGGACAGGTTCACCGTGACCTCACGGGTCGAGTAGTCCGCGAGCGTGGTGCTTGCCAGCACCTTGTCGTTGTCGCCCAGAACACGTGCTCGGGCGGAGGCGTTGTCGTTGTAGTTGCCGTAGTCCTCGAGATAGAGCGTCCCCGACCGGCAGGGCTTGTTCAGGTTCCACGTGATCCATGCGTTCTTCCCCTTGGGCAGGTACGCCTCGTAGTAGACGTTGCCCGTCGCGAATCCAGGATTTGCGCTGCCGGTCGCGGAGGGAACCTTGATCAGGCGGCGTGTGGTGTACACGTACCGCCCCTTGACGACCCTGGTCACAGAGACCGCCCGCCGCAGCACCTTGACGACCTTGTGGTTCCGCTCGATCGATCTCACGGGAGCGACCGCGCGGAATTCGAACTTCCCGGTCGCGGTGATCGGCACGTAGGTCGTGTAGTAGCCGCCCGTCGAGTGGGTCTTCACCGTCGTGGCAGTGATCCACGTCGTGCCGCGGAGACGTTGGATGATGACGGTGGTCCCGGTCGGACTCTTGGTGACCTTGCCATTGAGCCTGGCCTTGTGGCCCACCGCCACGGACGACGGAGCGACGAGGGTGACCGTGCGGGTGACCTTCGTGGCATTCGCCGGGGCCGACGACGTGGCCTCGGCGGGGGCGAGCGCACCGGCCGGCACGGCCAGTGCGGCTGCGGCAAGGGCAGCGGTAATCAGGGGAACGGGTCGGCGACGCACGTCGCAACCTCCTTGGATGACGAGGGGACCTCGACAGTTAGCCACGTGCGCGGGTGTCCGGGGCGATTGCTGGTCCAATCCGGACGCCTCGGACACCACCCCGGACACCACCTCGGACACCGCGTGCGGCTTCCGGACGCCCGATGCGACCCGCCGCCGGCTCAGGCGGGGACCGTCACCTGGAGCAGGTCCTGCTCCCCGAACGTCAGGACCTCTCCGGTCGGCGACATGGCGGTGACGACGGGGGCCAACGGCTCCAGACGGCCATGCGGCGCGACCAACGTCACGAGGAGATCGGTGTCGGTCGCCTCGAAGACGCTCATCGTCACCGACTGGTTGCGCGGGGTGGCATCGACGACGTCGACGAGCATCCGGCCGAGCGTGTCCGCGACCTGATCGCTGGACGGCTCCGCGTCGCCACAGTGGATGCGGAGATCGACGCCGCGATCGCGCGCCGTGTCGAGGGCGCGGGTCAGCCAGGGCCCGAGTCGGATCAGATCCGGACTGAGTTGGATGAGCTGACGTAGATAGGACTCCTCCTCGCCACACCGCAGGCGTACGGCGTCAGCGGTGGGGTCGGCCGAACCGTCGGCGAGGCCACTCAGGAAGTCGCGGACCCGGGTCAGGCCCGCGTCGCGCCAACGCTGCCGGCTGGCTTCGGAGGCTTCTCGGAGGCGGGCATCGAACCTCATGGCCAGGAGCCGCCGTCGGTTGTCGGCGGCCTGCTGTCCGATCCTCTCGACCGCGAGATCGAACTGGTCGAAGGCGACGACGAAGAGGGTCGGCACCGTCACCCCCGACAGGATGATGCAGGCGGCGGTCGTGGACTCGGGCCAGAGGTACACCGCCACGCCGATGGCGGTCGCGACCTGCACCCCGAGTGCGACCACCCCTGCGCGTTTCGAGAGCGACCAGACGAGGACGCACGTACCGGTCGTGGTGAGCAGTTGCCACAGTGCCGGATCGACGCGCCCGAATCTCGACGTGGCCGCCGCCCATACGAAGCCGACCGCCGCGGCCACGGTGAGCAGTGCTTCGACAGCGGTTCGGACGTGGCCGACGGCGTTGCGCCCCAGCCACGCGATCGGGACGGCGGCGAACCCGACGAGCAGGGAGAGGTACGTAGGGGTCCAGCGTCCGGGCTGGCTGGTCACCTCAAGGACGACCCCGACCAGCAACACCCCGACCGCCCACAGATATCGAGCGCCGCCGCGCACCGCCGCCAGCACCGAAGCGAGCTGTCCGTCATCGGATGGCAGCAGGTCGCCAGCGGTGAGGTCGGGGGGCTGGGGTGCCGCGTCGGCCGAGGGTGCGAGCAGGCGTACGACAGTGCCGTGGCCGGGACGCGACTCCAGGTCGACCGCGATCCCGGACCGTTCCGCGCGCCGGAAGACCGACCCGTCGAGCCCGCGGAGCGCTCGCGTCTGCGGGTCGAAGCCCACGCCGTGGTCGGTCACGGTCACGCACAGGCGATCGTCATGCATCTGGGCGTCGACCGTCACGACGTCGACCCCCGCGTGCTTCGAGGCGTTCTGGACGACCTCGAATGTCGCCTGGTCGAGATCGGCGCTCACGGTCTCGGGGAGCTGGTCGTAGGCCCGCGACAGCTGCTCCTGGTCGAGCCCGGTGTGTTCGATCCTGATGCCGATCTTACGCAGCGAGCCCAGTGGCGCGGTTCCGGACATGCTCGATCGGCGACCGGCGAGGAGGTCGTCGATCGCCTGGTTGTCGCTGGCGCATCGCTCGCGGACGAGAGCGAGGTCTCGGACCCCGCCTCCGCCGACGGCGATCGCTGCGAGTGTGTTGATCACCGTGTCGTGGAGGGTGCGGGTGTGCTCCATGGTCTCCAGCGCGAGTCGGCGCTCCCAGGCGCTCTGCTCCGCCCCAGCCGCCGCTGTGGCGGCCTGGGCGTCGGCGCGTGAGGTGAGCATCGAGAGCACGGCGAAGCCACCTCGGATCGCGATCATGATGCTGTACCCGGCGACGATCTGTCCTCGTGGGATCACGTGGCCCCATGCCGGGTGCGCGATGGCGAGTGCGGTCGAGAAGCCGATGCAGCCGGCGGCGTGGAGGACGAAGGCGGGCCAACCCGCCACGAAGACGGCCGGCAACGCGCTGGCGACGTGGGCCAGCCAGAGGTCGTTGAAGGTCAACACGTTGTCCGGTGAATCGGACGCGATGCCGGCCGCGAAGACGGTTCCGTACACGCCGACGACGACGACCCACGCCGGGCAGCGATCGTGCATCAGCAGCCAGGCGGCGTAGGCGAGGAGCCCCGTCGCGAGCAGCATGAGCCACATCGAGGGACGTCCCCGACAGTCGATGACGGCGCCGATCGCCACCAGACACTGGAGCACGATGATCCCGACCAGGAAGGCGCGGCGCAGCGAGAGGAACAGCGTGCGCGTCGCCGTGCCCGCGCTCGGTGAGTTGTGGTCGATGCCGGCGACGAAGCGCCGGGTCAACTCGCGCCACGCGACGGTCATGGCGCAAGGCTAGGTCATCGTCTGCCGGTGGTTGTTCAGATGGGCGTGATCGGCAGTGACCTGCGCGGTTCGAAGACGAAGGCCGTGCCGGTGCTGAAGGATGTCACCGCGACCTCGTCGAGCTCGGGTGCGGGGGCGTCGCGCCGGACCACAGTCGCGGTCCATGCGTCGTCCTCGCCGCTGACCTCGACGTCCCAGTGCGGGTCGAGAGCGCGGACGGCCGCCTGCAACGGGCGTACGGAGTCGGGACCGAGGAAGCCCAGCCAGCCGTCGTCCTCGTGCGCGGGGGAGCGTGCGACGCTGATCGAGTCCGCGGACGTCCGCGCGACGACGTACGGCTCGGGTCCGAGCATCGGATGCAGCGACAGCATCCGGATGACGTCGGCCCGACCGTCGCCCAGCCCGAGCGCTGCCGAGACCCGGCGGGCGGCGACGCCGGCGATGCCGGTGAGTTGTTTGGTCGCGATCGTGCGGACCACCGCGGCGTCGCCGCGGCGACGGAGCGCACCGATGAAGGACATGCTCAGCAGTTGCATCTGCAGGACGACCTCGTCGGCCATCCGCACCAGCGCCGAGTGGGAGAACGACGAGAAATCGAAGTCGCTGGCCAACGGGCCGTCGTAGGCCGAACGCCCCTCGTCCGCCGGATCGATCGGCGCGAGTTCGATGGTGGCGGCGCGACTGCGCTGCAGTTCGATGCACTCCGGCGTCGGGTGCACCTCGGGATAGGACGGGTCGATGATCACGGTCCACTCGCAGTGCGGGGTGCGGTCGGCGGGCATCCGTGGCGGCCGGTGGACGGGCCGGATCTGTGCTCGCGGATTGGTGGCGACCGCGGTGGCATCGAAGGTGGGGTCCTCGATGTCGTGACACATCGAGCGGACGTAGTCCTCGCCCATCGGCTCGACGTCCATCAGGGCGCCGCAGTGGGCGAGGGTGAAGGACCCGTGCCAGCGGTCGGTGACCTCGTAGCGGAAGTCCATGAACTGCGGAGGAGCCCCGATGTCGAGTAGCAGACCCTTGAAGATGGTGACGACGTCGTTCCCCTCGAACCCCAACGCACGTTGCATCCGGCGGGTGTAGATCGGGCTGGCGCCCATCCACTCCTC
>DASVMH010000319.1:0-5843 GCA_036384455.1 Marmoricola sp.
TCGAGATAGCTGGTGCGCATCTCGTCGCCGACGTCGATGTCGAGGATGTTCTCCTCGTAGTCCTCCGGGGGTGCAGCGGTCTTGCGGGCCATGGGCCGCATTGTTCCAAGGGGTGGGGACGTTCCCCGGTAGCGACCCCCGTGCTCAGGCGGTCTTCGCCGCGTACGTAGGGCGGGACGGGTAGATTTCGCGACGTGACCACGACCGCGGAGACGGAGCCGGCCTACCCCGCGCACTGGGAGGCCGACGTGGTGCTGCGCGACGGACGTACCGCGCACCTGCGCCCGATCGCCGGCGAGGATGCGGACGCCCTGGTCTCGTTCTACGACGAGGTGTCCGAGGAGTCCCGGTATCTGCGCTTCTTCTCCCCGATGCCCCGGCTGTCGGAGAAGGACCTGCACCGGTTCACGAATGTCGACCATCGAGACCGGGTGGCGTTCGTGATGACCGTCGCGGAGCAGATCATCGCCGTGGGGCGCTACGACACGGTCAAGCCGGGACGTGCCGAGGTCGCATTCCTCGTCCAGGACAAGCACCAGGGACGCGGCATCGGTCAACTGCTGCTCGAACACCTCGGGCAGGCGGCCCGTGAACGCGGGGTGCATCTCTTCGTGGCCGAGGTGCTCGCCCAGAACCGCGCGATGCTCCAGGTCTTCCGCGAGCAGGGCTACCAGGTCACCGGCGAGTTCGAGGACGGCGTCGTCCACCTCGAATTCCGGATCGACCCGACCGACACGGCGATCGGGGTGATGTCCGCGCGTGAACATCGCGCCGAGGCGGCCTCGATCGAGGCGTTCTTCAACGCCTCCAGCATCGCGGTCATCGGTGCTTCCCGACGTACGGACACGATCGGATCCGTCCTCGTCCGCAACCTCGTTCTCGGCGACTACGCCGGCCTCGTCTACGCCGTGAACCCGAATGCGACATCGGTGTCCGGACTGCCGGCGTACGCCTCGGTGTCCGACATCCCCGGGCCGGTGGACGTGGCCATCGTGGCCGTCCCCGCCGAGGCGGTCACCGATGTCGTCCTCGACTGCGCCAACAAGGGGGTGCACGGGCTGATCGTGATCTCGTCCGGATACGCCGAGACCGGTGACGAGGGCCGGAAACGACAGCGGAAACTGGTCGGCCTGGCCAGGTCGTACGGCCTGCGCCTGATCGGACCCAACTGCCTGGGCCTGATCAACACCGCCGCCGGGGTCAGCCTGAACGCATCGCTGTCGCCGATCATGCCGCCGCGTGGGCGGGCCGGGTTCTTCTGCCAGTCCGGCGCGCTCGGCACCGCCATCTTGGAGAAGGTGCAGGGTCGAGGTCTGGGCCTGTCGACCTTCATCAGCGCCGGCAACCGTGCCGACGTCTCGGGCAACGACCTCCTGCAGTACTGGGAGGAGGACGACGCCACCGAGGTGATCCTGCTCTACCTCGAGTCGATCGGTAACCCACGCAAGTTCTCCAGGATCGCTCGCCGCGTCTCGCGCAACAAGCCGATCGTCGCCGTCCGCTCGGGGCGCACCACCCAGGGTGTGCCGATGGGCCATGCGGTGCGCTCGATCGAGGCGCCGCGGGCCGCCGTCGACGAGATGTTCCGCCAGGCCGGCGTCATCCAGGTCGACACCCTCGACGAGATGTTCGACGTCGCCCAGCTGCTCGCCCACCAGCCGCTGCCCACCGGCGACCGGGTCGCCGTGGTCGGCAACTCCGACGCGATCGGCCTGCTCGCCACCGACGCGGCCGTCGCGAGCGGGCTGACCGTCGCCCACGCGACCGCGCTCGGTGCCGAGGCCACCGCGGACGACTTCGAGCACGCCCTCGATGCCGCCATCGACGATCCCGAGGTCGATGCCGTCGTCGCCGTCTACATCCCTCCGCTCGACGCGGGCGGCCAGGAGGTCGCGGACGTGCTCGCCACGGTCGGTGAGCAGTCCGACAAGCCGTTGGTGTCGACGTTCCTCGGCCGCGAGGGCATCCCCGAGCTGCTGCGCATCCCCGACCTGTCCGGCAGCACCGCCGGGCGCGGGTCGGTGCCGTCGTACCCCGCCGTCGAATCGGCCGTGCGCGCGCTGGCGCGCGTTGTCGAGTACGTCGCGTGGATCGATCGCCACGACGACCGGGAGACCGAGGTGCTCGGTGACGTGGACCTTCCCGCGGCACAACGGATGGTGGTGCAACTCCTCATCGACCACCCCGACGGGCACGTCCTCGACTTCGAGGAGAACCGTGCGTTGCTCGGCCACTACGGCATCGACCTGTGGCCCAGGATCCCTGTCGGCGACCCTGACGCCGCCGTCGAGGCGGGGGAGCAGTTGGGTTGGGACGTCGTCCTCAAGGCGACGGCCGAGCGGCTGCGCCAGACCCCCGGCCTCGCGTACGTGTGGCGCAACATCGCCGACGAGGCCGAGATGCGCCAGGCCTGGACCTCGCTCACCGCGGACATCTCCGATGGCACCCCGGCCGGATTCGTCGTGCAGCGCAACGCGGACCCGGGCGTACCCGTGGCCATCGGCGGACTCGAGGACCCGTTGTTCGGCCCCGCCGTCTCGTTCGGTGTGGCCGGCTCCCTGACCGAGCTCGTCGGCGACCTCGGCTATCGGATCCCGCCATTGACCGCGCAGGACGCCGCCGACCTGGTGCGCTCGGTCAAGGCCGCGCCACTCCTGTTCGGCTACCGGGGCAGCGATGCGGTAGACGTCGCGGCCCTCGAGGAGCTGGTCCGCCGGGTGGCGTTGCTCAAGAACGACCTCCCGCAGATCCGGGCGATCGACCTCGACCTGGTCCAGGCATGTGCACGGGGTGTCCAGGTCCTCGGCTCATCGATCCGCATCGAGGCCGTGAGCGACCCGCGTTCGGATCTTTTCGTACGCCGTCTCTCCTCGACGGCGGGCACCGCTCCGAGCTGACATGGCCGATCGATCCGCACCCACGTCGTGGCGTGACGTCGCCGAGAGGGCGACGTCGATGCCTGCGCTGGTCGGGTGGTTCGCCCTGGTCACCGTGCTCGCGATCTGGCCGTTGCAGACCTTCGACCGTGCGGCGAACGTGCGGTGGGCACGCCGCGTCACGCCGTCCGTCGGACCGTTCCTCACCCACGTGCTCGACCGGATCGCCAGCCACGACGTGAACCTCCCGGTGATCATCGTCGTCGCCCTGGTCGCGGCATGGTCGGCCCGCTCGCTGCGTCCGGTGATCCTGGCGGCCCTGGCCGAAGGCGGCTTCTACCTCACCGGAGCGGTGAAGTTGGCGTTCGCGCGACCCGCACCGGGCCTGCACGACGACCGCTTCTTCCACGGCGGCTGGGGTGCGGACGGGCGTTTCGGGGTGAGCTACCCGTCGGGCCACGCGGTCGAGGCGGTGCTGATCTACGGCACAGCGGTGTACCTCCTCGTGGCGTACACGGGGATCTCCGCGCGTGGGAGACGTTGGCTGCACGTCCTGTGGGGCGTCGAGATCGCGAACTGTGTCCTCACGTCGTATTACCTCGGCTACCACTGGGTCACGGACCTCGCCGCCGGCCTCGTGCTCGGGGCGCTGCTGTTGCGTCTGCTGCTCGCGCTCGATCGGGGCCATCGGCCGTTCCATCGGTTGCGCGTGCCAGACTGGCGCGCATGTCGAGGACCACGTCGCGCGACCGCTCCGGCGATCTCGTCGCCGCCATCGAGCGCACCGGCTACTACCCCTCCGTCGTCGGGGCCGGGGTCACGGCGGCGATCGCCGGCGAGGACGTCGTCTCGTTCCTCGTCCACCACGAGCCGACGTTCGAGCGCGACGAGGTCCGCCGGCACATGACGGTCGTCGTGCTCACCCCGAGCCGGCTGATCCTCGCCCACACCGACGAGCACGATCCCGACGACCTTCTCCCCGAGCCGTACACGTCCACCTCGACCGAGGCGATCGCGTTGGTGTCGGTGAAGTCGGTCGTGGTCAACCGGCTCGTGGCCAACCCCGCGTCCTTCAGTGGTGCCGGTCAGCCGGCGCCCGCCGAGGCCGTGCTGACGATCGGCTGGGGCGGGATGAACCGGATCGACCTCGAGCCGGCCGGATGCGCCGATCCCGAGTGCGACGCCGACCACGGGTACACCGGGATCGCGGCGAGCGACGACTTCTCGCTCCGCGTCAGCGCCATGGCCGACGGCCAGGAGGCGGTCGACGGCCTCCTCGAATTCGCCGAGAGCCTGTCGGCGGCCACGCATGCCGGCTAGCGACGATTTCGTCGCCCCGGCGTACGGCTCGGCGTCGCTCGCGGACGTCGTCCCCGCGGTGGCGATCGCCCTGGGGGCGACAGAGGCGTTGTCGGCCCCAGGCCTCGAACTGCCCCCGGCCCCGGCGTACGTCGTGTTCCTCGTCGACGGTATGGGCCATGAACTCCTCGCCCGACATCGTGAGGAGGCACCGTTCCTCTCGACCCTCCTCGGCGATCCGGCGACGTGTGGAGTGCCGTCGACGACAGCGACATCGCTGACCAGCCTCGGCACCGGTCTGCCTCCGGGGGCCCATGGGGTCGTCGGCTACACCTCGCGGATCCCGGGGACCGATCGGCTCCTGAACGCCCTCGCCTGGGACAAGGACGTCGACCCGGTCGAGTGGCAGCCGCACCCGACCGCCTTCCAGACCCTCAGCCGGGCAGGTGTGCGCGTGACGTCCGTGAGCAAGCGCGAATTTGCGGGGTCGGGGCTGACCGCGGCCTCGCAACGCGGCGCGACGTACGTCGGCGCCGACCGGGTCGGGGAACGCCTGGCCGGAGTGGTCGCGGCGAGCGCGGAGACCCCCTCGCTGACGTACGTCTACGAGGGCGACCTCGACTGGACCGGCCACCGATACGGCGTCGACTCGCCGCAGTGGCGTGCTCAGCTCGCCGCGATCGATGACAGCGCCGAGCAGTTGCGCGATGCGCTCCCCGCCGAGGTCCGGCTCCTTGTCGTCGCCGACCACGGGATGGTCGACAGTCCCGAGGACGCGCGCATCGATGTCGCCGAGCATCCTGAATTGCGCGACGGGGTGCACCTGTTCGGCGGCGAGGCACGCTTCCGCCAGCTCTACTGCGCGGGCGGGGCGGTCGCCGACGTCGTCGCCACCTGGCGCGAGGTGCTCGGTGGGCGTGCCGACGTCCTCACCCGTGAGGAAGCGATCGCGCGCGGGTGGTTCGGCGACGTCGAGTCACCGGTGCGGCCACGGCTCGGAGACGTCATCGTCGCGACCCGCGACGACTTCTCGATCATGCACAGCGAGGCGTTCCCGTACGAGGCGAAGCTCGTCGGACTGCACGGCTCACTCACGTCCGCCGAGATGCTGATCCCGCTGTTGGTCAGCTGATCGGAGTCAGCTGAGCTCGAGCAGCACCACCGGGATGACCCGGTCGGTCTTCGCCTCGTAGTCGGCGAAGCCGGGGTAACGCTCCTTCTGGGTCTGCCAGATCGGTGCGCGCTCGGCGTCGTCGAGGACGCGTGCCCGGACGCCGAGCGTGCGGATCTCCCCGTCCTTGGCGATCTCGATGCGCGCCTCCGGATGGGCCACCAGGTTGTAGAACCAGTCCGGGTTGGTGTCCGCGCCGGCCTTGGACGCGAAGACGGCGATGTCGCCGTCGACGTCCTGGTACATCATCGGGTTGACCCGCTCCTGGCCGCTGCGGGCGCCGGTGCTGTGCAGCAACAGCAGTGGCGCGCCCTCGAAGTTGCCACCCACGTGACCGCCGTTGGCGCGGAACTCGTCGATGATCGCCGCATTGAAGTCGCTCATGCCGCCAGCGTACTTATCCGAATTGGATTAGCTGAACGCTGCGGGGCTCGGCTCCGGCACACCTCGTCCCTCGGCGTACCTCCGCCTCACTCCTCACGTTCAGCCGAACGGCA
>DASVMH010000320.1:0-10406 GCA_036384455.1 Marmoricola sp.
GTGGATCGCGGTCGGGCACGCCGTCAGGTTATCGGGGCGGTGGCGGGGTAGTTTCGTCGGTGATGAACGACGAGATCCAGCGGTACGCGCTCTCCTTCGGCGGTGTCGCCGACTCCTATGACCGCGCCCGTCCGTCGTATCCCCCTGACGCCGCCCGCTGGCTGACCGGCCCGGGGGCGCTCAGCGTGCTCGAGCTGGGTGCCGGCACCGGCAAGCTCACGCAGACCCTGGTCGAGCACGGACACCGTGTGGTGGCCACCGACCCGTTGCCCGAGATGCTGGCGAAGTTGCGCGAGCGGGTGACCCCGTTCGCCGTCGGCGTCTCCGGCGCCGAGGCGATCCCGGCGCCCGACCGGTCCGTCGACGTCGTCGTGTGCGCGCAGGCGTTCCACTGGTTCGACCACGAGCGCGCTCTGCCGGAGATCGCGCGGGTGCTGCGACCCGGCGGCTATCTCGCGCTCGTGTGGAACCAACGCGACGAGTCGATCCCCTGGGTCAAGCGTCTGGGCCGGCTGATCGACACCGAGGGCCAGGGCATGGATCTCGCGGCACCGATGCGGTCGTCATCGCTGTTCGGCGACGTCGACGAGCAGACGTTCCGGTGGTGGCAGGACCTCAAGAAGGACGGTTTCCTCGACCTGGTCCGCTCCCGCTCGGCGATCGCGACCCTCGACGAGGACGAGCGCGAGCGACGGCTCGCCCAGGTCGCGGCGTTGTACGACGACTACGGCCGCGGCCCCGACGGGATGCGGCTGCCCTACCTGACCTACTGCTACCGCGCCCAGGTGATCCATCCGCCGGAGCCGGACCCCGCGGAACTGCCCGAGATGCTCGAGGAGCCCACCGGGGCTGAAGAAACGGGCACACCGACACCCCCGCAGGCGAAGAAACCGCCGCCACCCCCCGAGGACCCCGGGACCCTGCTCATCGACTTCCGCTGAACCTCACCCGAGGGCGTTGCGCGCGGCCACGCCGGCGAACCAGACGGCCGAGTCCTTGACCGTACGCACCTGGGTGTCGAAGTCGACGTGGACGAGGCCGAAACGCTTGTCGTAACCCCAGGCCCACTCGAAGTTGTCCAGCAGCGTCCACGCGTAGTAGCCCCGGACGTCGGCGCCCGCGGCGATGGCGTCGTGGACAGCACCGAGATGCTGGTCGAGATAGGCGATCCGATCCGTGTCGGTGACGCGACCGTCGACGACGCGGTCGTGCGCGGCCAGGCCGTTCTCGGTGACCATCATCGGCACCGCGTAGTCGCGTGCCACCCGGACCAGCAGATCCGTGAGTCCGGACGGCACGATCGGCCAGTCCATGATCGTGTGCGGGCCGGCGATCGGCAGCCCGACGGCCCGGTCGGTCCCCGGGACAGGGGAGCCGCCGGCCGTCGGAGCACCCACGCGCATGGGGTTGTAGTAGTTGACGCCCAGGAATTCGAGCGGGTGCCGGACGCTCTCGACATCCCCGTCGCGGACGAAGGACCAGTCGGTCAGGTGCGCGGTCTGCTCCATGAGGTCGGACGGGTAGGAGCCCCGGAACATCGGGTCGAGGAAGATCCGGTTGGCGATCAGGTCGACGTGGTCGGCGGCGGCGACGTCTGCCGGGTCGCTGGATCCGGGGACGACCTGGTGCAGGTTGAGCGTCACCGACACCGGCACGTCCGGCGCCGCCGCGCGGATGGCGGTCACGGCGCGGCCGTGCGCGAGGTTGAGATGGTGGGCTGCGCGGTACGCCAGGGCGTTGTCCTGGCGGCCCGGAGCGTGCTCGCCCTTCGCGTAACCGAGGTACGCCGAGCACCATGGCTCGTTGAGGGTCGTGATCCCGGCGACCCGATCACCCAGCCGCTCGGCCACCACTTGGGCGTACTCCGCGAACCGGTCGGCGACCGACCGATCGAGCCAGCCGCCGTCCGCACCTTCGGCGAGCGCCTGCGGCAGGTCCCAGTGGTAGAGCGTGGCCAGTGGGGTGATCCCGCGCTGCACGAGCCCGTCGACGAGCCGGTCGTAGAAGTCGAGTCCGGCCACATTCACCGTGACGCCGTCCGGCATCACGCGCGGCCACGCGATCGAGAAGCGGTAGGCCGGGATGCCGAGATCGGCGAGCAGGTCCAGGTCGCTCTCCCACCGGTGGTAGTGGTCGCACGCGAGGTCGCCCGTGTCGCCGTTGTCGATCGCGCCGGGAGTGTGGGAGAAGGTGTCCCAGATGCTGGGGCGCCGGCCGTCCTCGGCGATCGCACCCTCGATCTGGTACGACGCCGTCGCCACCCCCCACACGAAGTCCTCCGGGAAGGGGCGGACCCCGGCACGCACGTCCTGGGCAACCTCGCTCGCGACACTCATCCCTTGACCGCTCCTTGCATGATGCCGCCGACGATGTGGCGGCCGAGGAGGCCGAACACCACGAGCACCGGGACGGTGCCGTAGAGGGTGCCGGCCATGATGATCGACTGCTGGGGGGCGTATCCGGTCGCCAGACTCTGCAGCGACACCTGGACCGTGGGGTTCTGCGAGCTCAGCGTGATGATCGGCCAGAAGAAGTCGTTCCACGCCATCAGGAACGTCAGCATCGCCAGCACCGCCATCGCCGGGCGTACGGCCGGGACGACGATCGAGAAGAACACGCGCAGCGGCCGGGCCCCGTCGACGTACGCCGCCTCGATCAGCTCGTCGGGGACGGCACTGGCGATGTACTGCCGCATGAAGAACACCCCGAACGCGGTGACCAGCGACGGCAGGATCACCGACTCGAGATGGCCGGCCAGGCCGAGCTTCGCCATCAGCATGTAGAGCGGGATGATCCCCATCTGCATCGGCACCATCATCGTGCCGACACAGATGCCGAGCAGCAGGTTGGCGCCGCGGAACCGCAACTTGGCGAAGGCGAAACCGGCGAGTGTGCACAGCGCGACGGTGCCGACGGTGATGCACCCGGAGACGATCAGGGAGTTGATCAGTCCCTTGTTGAGCGGCGCCATCTGCAACGCGGTGTGGATGTTGTGCCACAGGGAGTTGGTCGGTCGCCACGGCGGATGGGCGGCGGCCATCTCCGCATTGGTGTGGGAGGCCATCACGATCGTGTAGTAGAGGGGGAAGACGGAGACCAGGGTGACGATGATGATGACGGCGTACGTCACCCAGCCGGCCTTCAACTGGCCACCCGAGCCGTGCCTCGCGTGCGGGCGTACGGGCGGCGCGGCCGCCGTCACTGCCGCGCTCATCGGCCGCTCCGCTCGCGTCGCCGGACCAGGAACAGGTTGATCAGCACGGCGCAGACGATGATCAGGAACATCGTCCATGCGGTCGCGGAGGCGAGCCCGAGTCGGTCGTTGGTCCAGCCCTGCTGGTACATCAACAGTCCGAGCGTCTGGTACTGCCCCATCGTGCCGCCGTCGGTCTTGCCGTTGTGATAGAGCAACGGCTCACCGAAGAGCTGTGCGGCGCCGATGGTCGAGATGATGATCGTGAACAGGATCGTCGGACGTAGGGCCGGCAAGGTGACGTGCCGGAACTGTGCCCACCTGCCGGCGCCGTCGATGGCCGCTGCGTCGTAGAGCTGGGTGTCGACCGACTGCAGGCCGGCCAGGTAGATCAGTGCGTTGTATCCGGTCCAGCGCCAGGTGACGATCGCCGACACCGCGATCTGGGAGGGCCACTTCGAACCCTGCCAGTCCACCTCGGGCAGATGCACGAGATGCAGCGCCCAGTTGACGACGCCGGTGTGCGGGTCGAAGAGCTCGAGGAAGATCACCGTCGCCGCGGCCAGGCTGGTCGCGTACGGCATCAGGATCGCCACCCTGAAGAAGGTCCGCCCGCGCAACCTGTGGTTGAGCAGGTGCGCGATGCCCAGAGCCATGCAGAGCTGCGGCACCGTGGAGATGATCCCGATGGTCAGGGTGTTGAGGAAGGCGTTCCAGAAGAAGTGGGTGCTGAACAGTTCGTGGTAGTTGCCCAGCCCGACCCACGTCGATTGGTTGTACGTCGAGAGCCGGACGTTGTGCAGCGACACCCATGCGGTGTCGAGCCACGGATAGACACTGAACGCAGCGAAGACGGCGAAGAACGGGAGGACGTAGACGTAGCCGATCCGGCCACCCGGGAGCCGGCGCCCCCGCTTGGCCGGCCGTGGCGCGGTGGAGCGCCGGCGGCCGGCCACGGGGGCCGGTTCCGCCGGCGCTACCGCCGCCATCAGCCGGTGACCTGCTTGATCGCGGAGAGCGCGTCGGAGAACGCCTTGTCAGGCGAGGTCCCCTTGGTCTCCACATTGGTCAACTGCGTGGTGAGTGCCTGCTGGATCTGGGTGTCGTAGAGGCCGATCGGCGGGATCTTCATCTTGTCGGCGATGGCCCCGAAGATCTTGCCCACCGGGGCGTTCGAGAAGTAGGCGCTCTTGGCGTTGGCGACGGCCGGGTCTGCGGCGGCCTTGGAGTTCGACGGGAAGTGTCCGCCCTTCTCCCACATGGTCACCTGCTGCTCCTTCGCCGAGAGCCACTCGACCAGCGCGATCGCGGCGGCCTTGTGCGCTGCCTTCGTGGGTACGCCCAGCCACGACCCGCCCCAGTTGGTGGCCCCGCCCGGGAGTACCGGTGCGATCGCCCACTTGCCGGAGCCGGCCTTGCCGGCCTGACCCTGGATGTAGCCCATCATCCACGTCGGGCAGGCCAGGGTGGCGAAGGCGCCGTTGCTGAACGCCTTGTTCCAGGTCGGGGAGAACTGCTCGAGCCCGGCGGTGATGCCGTCCTGCGCGGCCTCGGTGGAGTACTTCCACGCGGTCTTGACGCCGTCGCTGCTCGAGACGTCGGGGTCACCGCTGGCGTTGTCGTAGGCCTCCTGGCCCTGATAGACGGCCGTGGAGAAGATGCTCGCCGCGCTGTCGACGAACTTCGAGCCGGCCTGCTTGGTGGCCGAGGCCTCGTACTTCTTGCCGAAGGCGAGGTAGTCGTCCCACGTCGCCCACTGCTTGGCGAGGGTCGCGCCGTCGCTCGGAAGGCCGGCCTTCTTGAGCAGATCCTTGCGGTAGCAGACCGCCTCAGGGCCGATGTCGGTGCCGAGGCCGACCGTGGTGGCGCCGTCGGAGGTGCTCGCGAGATCCCACTTCCACGGGAAGAACTCGGCCTTGTCCGCCGACGCGTTGGGCACCTTGTTCCAGTTCACGAACTGGTCCGCGTGGTTCTTCACGACGTCGGCGACGAAGCCGATCTCGATGCCCTGGACGTCATCGAGGCCGGAGCCGGACGCGAGCCGGGTCTTGAGGCGGGTCCAGTAGTCCGCGGACTGTTCGACGTCGTCCTCCTTGATCGTGATGTTGGGGCAGCGCTTGTGATAGGCGTCCCAGAGGCCGGCCTCCTTGAAGCCGAAGGTGCCGAAGAGTCCGACGGTGACGGTGGTGTTCGCCTTGGTGCCACAGGGTCCGCTGCCGGCTCCTTGATCGGCGGAGTTGGAACTCGAGCCCGAGCCTCCGCAGCCAGCCAGCAGCATGACTCCGGCCGACGCGGCAGCCAGGACAGCCGTCGTACGACGACGGCGGGTGGAAATGCGACCCATGCGGTCCTCCTCAGTGACCTGTGAGAGCGCTCTCACGACTGGGGTGAGAATGCCTGTGACGGCACTCACATGTCAAGCATCGCGACCGAAACGAGACGTTGGGGGCTCGATCCCACCGGTTCGGCGGGCGGCGCACGGCGTCGCGCACGGCGTCGCGCGATCTGGCCGTCGCCGGCGGCTGACGGGTCATGGGTGGTGGCGGTATTCGGCAGCGACGACGGAGGTGGGCGCGCAGTTGCGGCGAGCTGTCGGGTTTGCGGTGGATTGAGGGGCGCCGCTGCGACCTCGCCCATCTAGTTCGTTGATCACTGCCGAATGCTGGTACTGATCAACGAAACAGATCGCGTTAACGCGCCAACATCCCCCATGCCCAGAGTCGTGTAGATCCCGTTCACCAGGTGGATGGGATCTACACGACTCTGCGATATCCCACCCGGTGGACAGGACAACCCACCACAAGCCGGACACCCGACCGCCGGCCCGAGCCGCCCGTCCACCTCCGTCGTCGCTGCCAACGACCGCCACCACCCACGACCCGTCAGCCGCGAGCGATTCGAACCACCAACGAACCCGACGCCGGAGACCGCGCCGGCCAAAGCCCGAACCGGTGGATCGATTCACGCGGTCGCGCGCAGCACGAGTTCCACTGGGAGGACGGCGCTGCGGCGGGGCGCGCGATCCGCGAGCCGGTCGAGCAGCATCCGCGTCATGGTGCTGCCCAGATCCGCGATCGGCTGGCGCACAGTCGTCAGCGGCGGGTCGTGCTCGGCGGCCTCGCGGATGTCGTCGAAGCCGATCACCGCGACGTCGTCGAGCACCCGTCTTCCGGCCTGTTGCAGAGCCCGGATCGCCCCGAACGCGGCGAGGTCGGAGCCGACGACGATCGCGTCGACGTCCGGGCGCTGCTCGAGAAGTCGTGCGGTCGCATCGTGGCCGGCGGTCGAGGTGAACCCACCCGAGGCGATCAAGGTCTCGTCCGCCGCCAGCCCGGCAGCCTCGATCGCCGCACGATATCCGGCGAGCCGGTCCGCGCCGGCGCTCATGTCGAGGGCACCGGTCACGGTCGCGACCACCCTGCGCCCGCTGGCGAGCAGGTGCTCGGTCGCGAGCCGGCCACCGCCGACGTTGTCGGCATCGACGTAGTAGAGGTTGCGGGCCCGGCGCACGGGCCGACCGCTGAGGACCGTGGGGACACCGGCGTTCTCGAGGCGCCGCTGGAGGTCGTTGTTGCCGTGCAGCGAGATCAGCAGCACCCCGTCGACGTGGCCGCCTGCGGCGTACGCCACGAACCGGTCCCGTTCCTCTTCTCGGGACGCAACGGTGAACACCAACTGCAGGCCCTCGGAGGCGACCGCGTCCTGCGCCGAGCGCAGCATCCCCAGGAAGAACGGGTCGCTGAACATCCGCTCCTCGGTCTCGTCGACCAGGAAGGCGATCGAGTCGCTTCGTCCGGTGACCAGCGACCGCGCCGCCCGGTTGGGTGTGTAGGCGATCTCCTGCGCGGCGGCCATGACGGCGTCACGAGCACTGTCGCTGACATTGCTCGCCCCTCGCAGCACCCTGCTCGCGGTCGCGCGCGACACCCCGGCCCGCGCCGCCACCTCCTCGAGGGTGGCCGCGTTGCGCCCGGCCCGGGTCTGCTGCGTCACGGGTGGGAGTGTGCCACGCCGGGCTTCAGCGTTGGCGTGACTTACGAGCCATCCGGTCCGAATCCCACGATCATCCGGCACGGGTGGTCTAGGCCCTCGTGACTCGACACACCAACCTCCGCACGTTGGCGTTCGCGGCGTGTCAGCATGGCAGGACAGAGCCTCGGGCTCCGACGTATCACCCGGGAGGGGCGGTCGACGATGAGCATCCATATTTTCCGTGTCAAGGTGCAGCGGTTCGCGGGCCTCGCCGCGAACACTCCGGCGTGTGGCTGCCACGCGAGCTTCCACGAGCTCGGTGTGCACGCACCGGGCTGCGTCGCGCGCAACTGACGAAGCGAGCGACCCTCGGCCGGCTCGGTCGTGTGCCACCCTGACCTCATGACGCGGTGGCGCTTGCGGGCCAGGCACCTGGGCAGCCAGGCCGATCGGGCGACCTTCCGCACGCTGCACACCGCATCCTTGATGACCGGAGCCCTTCGGACCGGCTTCACCACCGACTCCGCGGAGCGATCGATCCGGCACCTGCGCGACCTCCTCGGGGGCGTCACCGTCGCGCTCACCGACACCGAGCGCGTCCTCGCCTGGGACGGACCCGGGGAGAGCCATGCGGTCTATGCCGCGGCCCTGACCCAGAAGGTCGTGGCCGATGGTGCCACCTCGGTGCACGACCACGCAGAGTTCAGCTGTGGAGAGCAGATCTGTCCACTACGCAAGGCGATCGTGAGTCCCCTGGTCGTCGACGACTCGGTGATCGGAACCGTCCACGTCTACGTCGATGTCGCATCCGCGGGCCTGGTCCGCGCGACCGATGAGGTGGCCTCCTGGGTCGCGGGGCAGGTCGGACTGGCCGAGGTGGATGCGTCGCGCACCCGCCTCATGGAGGCAGAGGTACGCGCGCTGCGAGCCCAGATCTCCCCGCATTTCATCTACAACGCGCTCAACGCGATCGCGTCGTTCGTACGCACCGATCCCGGTCGCGCCCGCGAGTTGCTGCTCGAATTCGCCGACTTCACCCGCTACTCGTTCCGCAAGCACGGCGAATACACCACCCTCGACGAGGAACTCCGCAACATCGAGCGTTATCTCGTGCTCGAACAGGCCCGCTTCGGCGATCGGCTCACGGTGACGCTGCAGATCGCACCGGAGGTCCTGCCGGTCGCGGTCCCCTTCCTCTCGATGCAGCCGCTGGTCGAGAACGCGATCCGGCACGGGTTGGCGGGCAAGACCGGACCCGGCAGGATCACCATCCTGGCGGCCAACCAGGGACAGGAGGCGGTGATCTCGGTGGAGGACGACGGCGTCGGGGAGGATCCCGATCGGGTCCGGCGCGCCCTGGCAGGCGATGGCTCCACCGACAGCGTCGGTCTGGGCAATGTCGACTCACGGCTGCGCACCGCCTTCGGCGACGACTACGGCCTGGTCGTCGAGACCGCGCCCGGGGCCGGGACGAAGGTCACGATGCGGGTGCCCAAGTTTGCGCCCGGGGTGCGCCCATGAGGTCATCCCCCACGTCAGGGCGGTCCCTGTGAGTTCGTCACTGACCGTCCTCATCGTCGACGACGAGCGGCCGGCTCTCGACGAGTTGGCGTGGCTCCTGGAGCGCGACGACCGTGTCGGCGCGGTCACCTGCTGCGGGTCCGCGACCGATGCCCTCGCCGTGCTGCGCAACACCCACGTCGACGCCGTCTTCCTCGACATCGAGATGCCCGGCCTCACCGGCCTGGAGTTGTCAGCGGTGTTGGCCCGCTTCGACACACCGCCCGCCGTCGTCTTCGTGACCGCCCATGCCGAGCATGCCGTCGATGCGTTCGACCTCAACGCCGTCGACTACGTGCTCAAGCCGCCACGGGAGGAGCGCCTGCGCGAGGCCGTCCGCCGCATCGTGGAGATCACCGTCTCCGACCCGGAGGGCGTCCAGGACGACACCATCCCGGTCGAGTTGGGTGGGGTGACGCGCTTCGTCAGCCGTTCGGAGGTCCGCTACGTCGAGGCGCAGGGCGACTACTCCCGATTGCACACCGCGGACGGGGGCCACCTCGTCCGGCTCCCGATCAGCGCCCTCGAGGAACGTTGGGAGCCGGCCGGTTTCGTACGCATCCACCGCTCCCTGCTCGTCGCCCTCGAGCACGTCGAGGAGATCCGGGTCGACAGCGGTCGCTGCTCGGTGATCGTGTCCGGGCGCGAGTTGCAGGTCAGCCGCAGACACACCCCGCGGTTGCGCGAGCTGCTCCGCCAGCGTCGGCAGGGCTCCGTCACCCGGTCATGAGCGATCACACCCCGCCACGAGTCCGCGTGACCGCACCTCGCGGCGGCCGGCCGCGGCGTACGACGGTCGCTTCGGAGATCGACGCCCAGACCGAGCTGGGTGAGGTGTTCATGCGCTCGCTGATGCGCAGCCAACTCCGCCTGGGCTTGCGCACGGTCGCACTGCTCGTCGTGACGGTCGGGCTGTGGCCGGTCCTGTTCGCGACCGTGCCGCCCCTGCGCACCGCGCACCTCGGCGCCATCCCCCTCCCGTGGCTGATCCTCGGCGTCGCCGTCTATCCGGTGTTGGTGCTGCTCGGCTGGTGGCACGCCAGCAGTGCCGAACGACTCGAGCGGGACTTCCTCGACCTGACGGATCGGCCCACGAGGTCCGCGCGCGAGGACGACGGCCGATGAATGCGACGTACGCGATCGTCGCGGTGACCCTGGTCTCGATCGCCACCCTGGCCGCCGGTGCGGTCGGCCTGCGGCTGGCCCGCACGACCAGCGACTTCTACGTCGCCTCGCGCGCGATCGGGCCGGCCGTCAACGCCTCGGCGATCGGCGGTGAATACCTCTCCGCCGCATCCTTCCTCGGCGTCGCCGGCCTGATCCTGCTCCGCGGGGTCGACATGCTCTGGTATCCCGTCGGCTACACCGCCGGCTACCTGTTGTTGTTGGTCTTCGTCGCGGCGCCACTGCGGCGCTCACGGGCCTACACGGTGGCCGATTTCGCGGAGTTCCGGCTCGAGTCCCTGCGCGCCCGACGCGTCGCGAGCACCCTCGTCGTGCTGATCGGGATGCTCTACATCGTCCCGCAGCTGCAGGGCGCCGGGCTGACGCTGCACACGCTGACCGGCTCGCCCACCTGGGTCGGCGGCCTCGTCGTCGGCGTCTGCGTCGTGGCGAACGTCGCCGGCGGCGGGATGCGCAGCATCACGCTGGCACAGGCGTTCCAGTACTGGCTGAAGCT
>DASVMH010000321.1:0-17822 GCA_036384455.1 Marmoricola sp.
TGCCCCACCGGTCGCCGGCACGGGCACTGATGAGGGCCACGTCGGCGGCGATCGGGTACTCGAGCACGTACTGGCGACCGCCGATCTCGCGCTGCTCCCTGCCCTCGGCGAGCTGCGTGCCCACACCGGTGGGCGAGAAGAAGGCGCCGATGCCGGCACCGGCCGCGCGGATCCGCTCGGCGAGGTTGCCCTGCGGCACGAGCTCGAGCTCGATCCGCCCCGAGCGATAGAGGTCGTCGAAGACCCAGGAGTCCGCCTGCCGCGGGAACGAGCAGATCACCTTCCGCACCCGACCCCGGGCGAGCAGGGCAGCCAGTCCGGTGTCGCCGTTTCCGGCGTTGTTGGACACGACGGTCAGGTCCTTCGCCCCCTGCTCGATGAGGGCATCGATGAGCGCGACCGGCATCCCGGCCATGCCGAAGCCGCCGACGAGCACGGTCGATCCGTCCTCGATGCCGGCGACCGCCGCGGTCACGTCTGCGCAGATCTCCACGGGCATCAGGTCGCTGCGCCGGGGTTCTCGGCGCGGGCCGAGGCGAAGGGGTAGGCAGTCACACTTCGACGGTACGAGCGCTCATTCATCGTGTCCAATATCAATCCGGCCACCATTGATCACGTCAGCTGATAAAGATAGGGGATGGAGCTCCGCCACATCCGATCGTTCCTCGCGCTCGCCGAGGAGCGTCACTTCGGTCGCGCGGCCACCCGCGTCCACATCGCCCAGTCGGCGCTCTCGCAGCAGATCCGCCAGCTCGAGCGTGAGCTCGGGGTCGAGCTGTTCGCGCGCACCACCCGCCGGGTCGACCTCACCGACGCCGGGCGCGCCTTCGAGGCCCATGCCCGAGCGATCGAGGCGCGGGTCCACCGGGCGACGGGGGAGGCCTCGATGATCGCGTCGGGGCATGCGGGCCGGGTGTCGATCGGATTCGTCGGCACCGCGACGTACGACGTACTCCCGCGGCTGGCCCGACGGGTCCGCGAGGAGCTCCCCGACGTGGAGCTCGACCTCCGTGGAGAGATGCTCAACCCCGAACTCCTGGACGCGCTCGCGGCCGGTGATCTCGACCTCGGGCTGATCCGCCCGGATGTCGCACTCCCGGACGACCTCGAGGTCCGACGATTGCGGTCCGAGCGACTCGTGGCGGTGCTCCCGGCGAGCCATCGGTTGGCGGGAAGACGCCGGATCGCACTGACCCAACTCGCCGGTGAGTCGTTCGTGGTGCACTCCTCCGGAGGTCGGTCCTCGATCCACGACCACGTCCTGCGCGCATGTGCGGAGGCGGGCTTCTCGCCGCCCGACGTCACCGAGGTGGGGGAGACGGCCACCCTGGTCGTCTTCGTCGCGGCCGGGCTGGGTGTCGCACTGGTCCCCGAGCCGGTGCGCAGCCTCGGCCTCGAGGGGGTGTCGTACGTGGCGCTGTCGAAGCCGCCCACTATCGATCTCGCCCTCGCAACGCCCGCCGAGGCGACCTCGCCGCCCGTCCGCCGGGTGGCTGCCGTCGTCGAGGATCTCGTGAGAACCTGACAACGTGACGGACGAGGAGCAACGGGCCCGGGAAGAGGCCCTCACGCAAAGGGTTCTGGAGTCCTTCAACCCCTGCGACGACCCTCGTCTGCGCGACGTCCTGCAGTCCCTGGTCCGGCACCTGCATGCGTTCATCCGCGAGGTGCGATTGACCGAGGACGAGTGGTGGGCGGCGATCCGGTTCCTCACCGAGGCCGGAGACATCACCGGTGGCGACCGGCAGGAGTTCATCCTCGCCTCCGACGTGTTCGGCGCTTCCATGCAGACCATCACGGTCGACAACCCGAAGATCGCCGGCGAGACCGAGGCGACCGTCTTCGGACCCTTCTACGTCGCGGGGGCTCCCGAGTTGGAGTTGGGGGCGGACATCACGGGCGCAGCGGTCGGCACCCCCTGCTGGGTCGAGGGCACCGTGACCGGCACCGACGGCCGGCGCGTCGCCGGCGCGCAGCTGGACGTGTGGGAGGCCGACGACGACGGCATGTACGACGTCCAACACGGCGACGGTCGGGTCGGGGGCCGGGCGCGGCTGCGTGCGGACAACGACGGGGAGTACCGCTTCTGGGGGATCGTGCCCACGCCGTACCCGATCCCCGACGACGGCCCGGTCGGCAAGCTCCTGCGGGCCGTCGGGCGTTCGCCGATGCGGGCCGCGCACCTGCACTTCATGGTCACCGCGCCCGGGCACCGTCGTCTGGTCACGCACATCTTCCCGAGCACCGATCCGTTGCTCGACGCGGATTCGGTCTTCGGCGTCAAGGACTCGCTCATCAAGGAGTTCGTCCACCATGCCCCGGGCACGCCGACACCCGACGGCCGCGACCTCGGCGACCGCGAGTGGGCCAGCGTCCGCTTCGACATCGAGCTCGCGCCGGCGGGCACCTGAGAGGATCGACGCATGGAGTTCTCCGACGTCGTACGCACCACTGCGGCCGTACGCACCTACACGGGCGAACCGCTCGATGACGCGACGCTGTTCCGCATCCTCGACAACGCGCGGTTCGCGCCGAGCGGCGGCAACCGGCAGGGCTGCCACATCATCGTCGTGCGCGACCAGGGCACCCGCGAGCGGCTCGTCGAGCTGACCGCCGCCGGCGCCCGCCGCTACGCGGCCCAGGGCGCTGCCGGGGAGAACCCCTGGAATCCCGTCGTCCCGACCGCTCTGACCGCTGCCGAGATCGCGGCAACACCCGTGCCCGACCACCTCGCCCAGCCGCTGCTCACCGCAAGCGTCGTGCTCGTGGTCACCGTCGACCTGTCGGTCGTCGCCGCGACCGACAGCGATCTCGACCGCATCGGCGTGGTGGCGGGCGCGTCGGTCTATCCGCTGGCGTGGAACATCCTCCTGTCCGCACGCGAGCAGGGCTTCGGCGGCACCCTGACCACGATGCTTGCCGCCGCCGAGCCGGACGTGCGTGCGCTGCTCGACATCCCCGAGGAGTACGCCCTCGCCTGCGTGATCCCGTTGGGCGAACCGGTCAAGCAGCTCACGAAGCTGCGCCGCCAGGCGGTCGAGGAGTTCGTCACGCTCGAGCGCTTCGACGGAGCACCACTCACTCCCTGAGGCCCCCGGCTCAGTCCTCGGCCAGCACCTGCTGCGCGATCCGGAAGGCCGCGTTGGCGGCGGGGACCCCGCAGTAGATCGCGGAATGGAGGATGACCTCGCCGATCTCCTCGTCGGAGAGACCGTTCGTCCGGGCTGCCCGCACGTGCATCGCGAGCTCGTCGTGATGGCCGAGCGCGATCAGCGCGGTGAGGGTGATCATCGAGCGGGAGCGGCGATCGAGTCCTGGGCGGGTCCAGATCTCCCCCCAGGCGTACCGGGTGATGAACTCCTGGAAGTCGGCGGTCAACCCGGTGACGCCGGCCGCCGCTCGGTCGACATGTCCGTCGCCGAGGACCTCGCGGCGCACGCGCATGCCGTCGGCGTGGGGGTCGCGACGGGGAGGCGGCACATCGAGCTCGAGGTGCGCCCGGATCAGCGCCGCCATCGTCGGGGGCTGCTCGACGGGTGGGAGGTGTGCGGCCGCGTCGACGACCTCGATGCGACCGTGCTGAACGCCCTGCGCGAGGTGGCGCAGCGAACCCACCGGCGTCGCCTGATCCGCGACGCCCGCCACCGCGAGGACGGGGCCGGAGATCTCCGCGAGTCGATCCCGTACGTCGTGGTCGGCTAGCGCCTCGCACACGCTCGCGTAGGAATCCGCGTCCGCGGAGACGAGGGTGTCCAGCAGGGCGGACCGAGCGGGACTGGAGAGCGAGGGGTCGGCGTACCAGACCCGCGGTGACGCCTCTCGCATGACCGCCATCCCGTCCGTACGCACCGACTTCGCGCGGGCCAGCCAGTTCGCCGGCTCGCCGATCGTGGCGCCGGTCGCAACCAGCGTCGCCGTGCTGATCCGACCCGAGTGGTCGAGCAGCAGCCGCAGCCCGACCGCACCACCGGTCGAGTCGCCGGCGTAGTCGAAGGTCGCATCCTCGACCTGGTCGGCGACCGCGTCGGCAAGGTCCGCCATCGAGAATCCGGTCGCAGGTGGGCTGTTGCCATGTCCCGGCAGATCCCAACCGATCACGTGACGCGTATCGGTGAGCGCAGCCGCGACCTCCGCCCAGAGCGCCCGCACGTCTGTGCCCAGGCTCGGCCCGAGGACCAGCAGCGGGGCGTCGGCATCGCCTCCGAAGTCCGTCCACGCCAGGGTCGGCGCGGTCATCGGGGGACCTCATGGATGGCGAGGAAGCCGTCGACGCGTTCGATGGCCGCATCCGTGAGGACGCCGGCGGCGCCGAGGTAGCCCGCGGGGGTCGTCGCGTCGGACCCGAGCGCGTGCGCCTCGGAGAGAAGTTCGCCGGTCGCGCCGGCGACGTTCGTACGCATGCGCTCCACGTCGACGACCAGGCCGTCGGTCAGGTCTGCGAGCCGCGATGCGGTGATGGCCGTGGACCGGACGAGGGATCCGAGCGTCCGCCACTCGGCATGCCAGCCGCCGTCGGCGCGTTGGTCGACCTGCGCAGCCGCAGCGGCGTGCAGCGTTGCGCCGAGCCCGGGCGCGGCGATCACGCCGCCCCTGATGAGGACGGACAGCACCGGGTTGTGCTTGTGCGGCATCGTGGACGATCCGCCCCCGGCCCCCTCGCGGAGCTCGCCGATCTCCGGTCGCGCGCCGACGAGGACGTCGTTGGCGATCAGGCCACAGGCATCGTGGACGCGGACGAGCGCGTCGGCGAACCGGGTGATCGGCGCCCGATTGACGTGCCAGGGCGGAGCCGCCTCCAGACCGAGGAGTGCGGCGAGCGCGGCCGCGGGATCGTCGAGCTGTGTCAATGGCCCGGCCAGGGTCCCGGCGGCGCCACCGAGTTGGAGCGGCAGTGTGTCGGAGGCGCCGAGCAGGTCCTCGGTCGCGTCGAGGACGGCATGCAGCCAGGTCGCAGCGACCGCGCCGAAGGTGGTCGGTACGGCCGGCTGGGTCAGCGTGCGCCCGCACCGCACCGAGTCGCGGTGTGCGGCCGCGAGTGCGCGCACGGCCGCAACGGCCCGAGCGAGGTGGGCGGCGATGGTCCCGGTCGCGTGCCGGCACGTCAGGACCAGGGCCGTATCGAAGACGTCCTGCGACGTCAGGCCACGATGCAAAGCGGACGCCTGATCCTGATCACCGGCGTCCTCGAGGAGGCTCCGCAGTTCTGCGACGAGAGGGACGACCGGGTTGCCCGCAAGTTCCGCACCGCGGTCGACGACATCGATCAGCGCGGTCGTATCGGTGACCAGGCCCTCGATCCCGGGGTGCCCCCGCGCGCGGAGCCACGCACTCTCCACGGCGATCATCGCGTCGATGAGCGCTGCGTCGCCCATCGTCGGCCCGGCCCGCGCCGAACCTGGCTCGAGGAGGGTCACCGAAGGTGCCCGGGATAGCTCAGGAACACGGTCTCGTCGTCTCCCTGCATGTGGATGTCGAATCTCAGCGTCGCGCCTTCGTCGACGACGATCAAGGTCTCGCGGCGGCCGACCGACACCGATGCGAGGAGGTCGTCGGTGGCCCCGGGGAGGTAGGCGCGGGTGAAGAGCCGGTTGGTCAGACCGCGCGCGAAGAGCGTGATCGCGAAGAACGGGACCGCACCGCCGGGTCGGATGGTGGTGAACCGGTAGCGTCCGGCCGCATCGGTGGGGCAGCGACCCCAGCCGGTGAAGTCGTGCGGGTTGCGGTGCAGGGAGCCGGGCCGCTGCACGACCGCGCCCTCGGCATCGGCCTGCCAGATCTCGACGAGGGCGTCCGGGATCGCCTGGCCGTGGCCGTCGTAGACGACTCCGGTCAGCTCGATCGCGTCCGGATGACTCGTGGGCACGAGCATCTCGCCGCCGTCGTACGGCAGGGCGTACCCGAAGAAGGGGCCGATCGTCTGGCCGCCGGTCGGGACCAGGCTGCTCACGGCGCGCCCTCCATCCGCGTGCGCTGGGTCCCGGTCAGCACGATGTCCCAGCGGTACCCGGTGTTCCACTCGTGGCTCGTCACATCATGGTCGTAGGCGGCGATCAGCCGGCCACGGGCCGCCTCGTCCGCGAGTGACTGGTAGATCGGGTCGAGGTCGAACAGCGGATCGCCGGGGAAGTACATCTGGGTGATCAGCCGTTGGGTGAAGTCGGTCCCGAACAAGGAGAAGTGGATGTGCGCGGGCCGCCAGGCGTTGCGGTGGTTCTTCCACGGGTACGGGCCGGGCTTGATGGTCTGGAACCGGTAGTTCCCGTCGGCATCGGTGAGGCAGCGACCCGTACCCGTGAAGTTCGGATCGATCGGAGCGTGGTGCTGGTCGCGCTTGTGGATGTAGCGGCCGGCGGCGTTCGCCTGCCAGACCTCGACCAGTTGGTGGGCGACCGGGCGCCCCTCGCCGTCGAGCACGCGTCCGGTGACCACGATGCGCTCCCCGATGGGATCCCCGGTGTGTTGGATCGTCAGGTCGGCCTCGAGTGGGCCGACGTCCTGGGGCCCGAAGCACGGCGCCCAGAGCTCGACACTCTCGGGATCCGCGTGGTGGAGGTCCTTCGTCGGGTGCCGCAGCAGGCTCGAGCGGTACGGCGGATAGTCGAGGCGCGGCTGGGTCTCCGTATCGCCGGAGGCGAGATACGCGTCGCGGATATCCACGATCTCCGCGGAGATCCGCTCCTGGCTGGACTGGGCGGCATCGAGGATCTCCTCACCGGCCGTCCCCTGGTGCGCGGATGCGGCTGTTGTCATCAGCGCTCCTTCCGCGGTCCCCCGTCAGCAGTCCGAACGGTAGGTCGGCGGTTCGCGACCTGCGACGCTACAATTCCGCCCAGCGGAAGCCGAGGTGGTGTCGATGGCCGGAGGAAGTACGAGCCGGGGCGCGAGCGTCACCTCGCGCGCACTCGGGCTCCTCGGTGCCTTCGACGAGGACCATCGGTTCCTGAGGCTGGGCGAGCTGGCCGCCCGGGCCGGGCTTCCGCCGCCCACGGCGCACCGACTGGTGGGCGAGCTGGTCGCCTGGGGTGCGTTGGCGCGCCGCCGGGACGGCAGCTACGCCGTCGGCCGTCGGCTCTGGGATCTGGGAAACCTCGCGTCTGTGCAGGCCGACCTGGGCGAAGTGGCCTCGCCCTTCCTGAACGACCTCTACGGTGCGACCCTGGCGACCGTCCACCTCGCGGTGCGCGACGGGGATCGCGCGCTGTACGTCGATCGACTGGCGGGGCATGCCTCCGTGCCGGTCGTCAGCACGATCGGTTCCCGGCTGCCCTTGTATGCCACAGGCGTGGGCAAGGTGCTGCTCGCCCATGCCCCCGAAGAGGTGCAGTTGCACGTGCTCGCAGACCTGCGGCCGGTGACCGCGCACACGATCACCCAACCGGGACGGCTGCAGCGGGAGCTGGTCCGGGTCCGAGAGGAGGGATTCGCGAGCACCAGCGAGGAGATGAGTCTGGGCACCGCGTCGGTCGCCGTCCCCGTACGAAACCGCGACGAACTCGTGGTGGCCGCCCTCGGGATCGTCGTGCCCCGACTCGGCCGTGACCGGGCGCGGCTGGTGGCCGCGCTGGAGGTGGCCGCCCAAGGCATCCGCCGCAGCCTGTGACCTACTGGAGGTCGGCGACGACGTTTGCCGCCGCCATCGCCGACGGTGCCTCGTCGAAGGAGGACTCCACGATGTATTGGTCCTGCACCTGGCGGGCGCTGATCGGTTGAAGCTCCGTACGTTCCTGCAGTTCCCGGATGTCCAGGGAGCCGGCCGGACCGACGAGCGTGACGTGGACCTGACCGTCGAACTCGAACATCGAGACGGTCACCTCGCTCCCGTGGGGGGCGCCTGACACGGCCTCGATCGCGAGACGGCCGAGACTTCGCGCCGATACGTCGTCGGGCAGGTCGCGGCTGCCGGTGCGGAGGGTGAGGGAGACCCCGCGCGTGCGAGCCTCGAACAGCGCGCGTGTCAACCAGGGACCCAGTCGCACCAGAGCCGGGTCCAACATGATGAGTTGGCGCAGATGGCGTTCCTCTGCCCCGCATCGTGCCCGCACGTCAGGGTCGGCAAGGTCGAGCGAGCCATCGGCGATCGAGCTCAGCATGGTGAGGACGCCGCCCAACCCGGCCGTGCGCCAACGTTCACGAGCCGCCGCGTCGGCATTGCGTAAGGTCTGCTCCAGTCGCGCCTGCGAGGCCTGTGCCTCGAAAGACACAGAGCGTCGTACGAGCCGGATCAGGTTGGCGTCATAGATCCACCAGGCGACGAATTGGCAGAGTTGGAACAGGCCGCACGCGGGGATCGTGGCCGCGACCACAGGTCGGTCCGCCCATACAAGGACCGTCATCACGGTCGCGGTGGTGGTCAGCAACGACACCGCCACCCAGGCCACGGCCGGCCGGGCGGTCACCAAGAGGACGACGATCAGCGGGGACAGACTGATCGCCTGCCACATGTACATCGGGTCGTTGCCCCAGCCGACGCCTGCGAAGCCCAGCACGAAGCCTCCGGGGACCGCCGCGCAGAGGAGCACCGTCAGCCAGGTGGGTGTGGACCCGCGACGCCGGCACGCCCACCAGGCCAGGAAGCAGAGTGCGGCGATCGCGAGGATGAGCACGAGGCCGAGACCGACCGCACCGCGTCGGTCGACGACCTCCATGACCACCTCAGCCGCCGTCAGACAGGCCGCCCAGCGCCAGCAGGCCTCGAGACGCGTGGAGTCGATCGACGCGTCCACATCGACGGTCTCGGGGTCGGGAACGTCGACGCGCTCCGGCTCGAGCGAGCACTCCAAGGTGACGGTCGTGCCACGGCCGGGGGCACTGTCGAGTCGCACGGACACATCCGCGTCCGTGCACCTGCGGATCACCGACTCAGCGAGCCCACGTCCGGGCGCCGGGTCAGGTACGAATCCGACTCCGGCGTCGGACACGGTTACGCGAAGGTGGTCCCCGGTGTGCCGTGCGTCGATCGTCACCGCGTCTGATCCGGAGTGTTTGGCCGCGTTCTGGACCAGCTCGCCGATCGCCCCGCGCAGAGCTCGGCTCTTCTCGGGGATGAGAGACGCGTACCGCTGGAGGTCATCGGGGCTGGCCCCGGTTCGGCGAATCTCGATGTTCTGTCCGGCCGGCACGGTCTCGACGCCGAGGGGATCCGGTGGGGTGCCGGCGATCAACGACTCGATACGCCGCGCATCTTCCGCGCAGCGGGTGCGCACCAGGTCTGCAGGCAACGGATTGCGCGCGTCCGCCAGTGCGGCGAGTGTGTTGATCACCGTGTCGTGCAGGGTGCGGGCCAACTCGGCGGCGGTCCGGCTCGCGCGTCGAGTGACCACGAGCCATTGATGTTCCAGAGCCGCCGACTGGGCACTGTCGTCCGCGCGCGCTGCGAGGCGACGCAGCGGCAGGATGATGGCGATCGCTGCCGGCGTCAGCGTCGCCGTGGCAACGACGCCGGCGACGGGGATCTCCACCGCCCAGTCGGGATGGAGCAGGCGTAGTCCGACGGCGATCGCGAGTGTCGAGGCGGCTGGGAACAGCGCCATGGCGCGCCCGCGAAGCAACAACGCCGGTGTCGCGGTCAGCACGTACGAGATCCAGGCCGTCCCGAAGAAGAGGGCGCCGTGGGGACGATCGAGTGCGGCGTAGTCGAGGAGCACGGTGACGTACAGCGCGACGAACAGCGGCATGACCACAACCCGTCGCCTGACCACGAGGACGCAGATCAGGGCGAGAGCCAGGTGCGGTGTGACGAGCGCCAGGCGCGACACGTTGACGTGCGAGGTGAGGATCCCCCAGAGCGGGATCACCTGGAGGACGGCGATCCCGAGGACCGAGCCGCGTAGGAATGCCGCGTGCAGGCTCTTCTCCATGACGCGACTGGGTTCGGTCACGCTCGACATGGCCACCATCGTAGGAGTGGCGCGTCCTGCACCCCACGTCTGTGCGCGGTGGCGTCACTAGACTCGCTCGTCATGTGGTTCGAATCCCCGACGAGCGCGAGCGGCCGACTCGCCGAGGTCGGCTACCTCGCCGACACGGCGACGAGTACGACCACCTACCTCGCCGGCGCTCTCGAGAAGCCGCTGCTGGTCGAGGGCCCGGCCGGGGTGGGCAAGACCGAGCTGGCCAAGGCGATCGCGCGCGCGTCCGGGGCCGGACTCGTACGCCTGCAGTGCTACGAGGGGCTGGACGAGACGCGGGCGCTGTACGAGTGGAACTACAAACTCCAGTTGCTCCGGATCCAGGCCGGCGCCGACGAGGACTGGGACGCCACCCGGGACGACATCTTCTCCGAGGAGTTCCTCCTCACGCGCCCACTGCTGACCGCGATCCGCCGCGACGAGCCGACGGTGTTGCTGATCGACGAGGTCGACAAGACCGACGTGGAGGTGGAGGGCCTGCTCCTCGAGGTGCTCAGCGACTTCCAGGTCACCATCCCCGAGCTCGGCACCATCGCTGCCGTACGCCGGCCCCTGGTCGTGCTCACCTCCAACGCGACTCGGGAGCTCTCCGAGGCCGTACGGCGGCGCTGTCTCTACCTGCACATCGACTATCCCGACGCCGAGCGGGAGCGTGACATCGTGGTGGGCCAGGTCGACGGTGTCGAGGAGAAGCTGGCGACGCAGATCGTCGAGGCGGTGCACAGGCTGCGGGACCTGGAACTGAAGAAGCAACCCTCGATCGCGGAGTCGGTGGACTGGGCGCGCACCCTGATCGCGCTCGGCATCGGGACCCTCGACGAGGCGTCGATCGAGCAGACGTTGGGTGTCGTCCTCAAGCACGCCAGCGATCAGGACAAGGCGATCCGCGAGCTCCGACTCCGCGCGAAGTAGCTCCTCATGAGCCTGCTCGACCGCCACCTCGACTTCGTCACCGCGCTCCGCTCGGCCGGGCTCCCGGTCTCGCTCGCCGAGGGCCTCGACGGGGTGCGCGCGGTCAACGCGCTCGACATCTCCGACCGCGAGGCTCTTCGTTCGGCGTACGCCGCCACGTTGGTGAAGCGGCAGACCCACCGCCCCGCCTTCGACAAGATCTTCGACCTGTTCTTCCCGGCCCTCGTCGGCGCGGACGAGATAGTGCGACACATCTCGTACGACAAATCGGACACGGATGGTACGAGAAGTGTCGGACTATCCGATGGCCCCCAGGATCTCGAGGCGTTCCGTGAGCAATTGACCGAGGCGCTCGCGCTGGGGGATCCCGATCTCCTGCAGGCACTGGCGAGGGAGGCGGTGACCAGGTTCGGACGTATCCAGGGGCGTGGCCCGGGGGAGCAGCGATGGTCCTCGTACAACGTCGCCAACCGGGTCTCGCCGGGCGAGTTGGTGGAGCGCACGATGAAGGGCCTGCTCGGCGAGCTCGGTCAGGACCCGGCTGAGGAGCGCGACCTGAGGAGAGCCATCGAGCGGCAGGTCGCGGAGTTCAACAGGCTCGTCGAGTCCGATGTGTCCCGCCGGGCGGCCGAGATCCGCGGTGCGGCGTACGTCGCCGAGCACACGGTGCGGGCGAGCATCGACCAGCTCGACTTCACGGCGGCTCGGAAGGCCGACCTCGAGGAGATGCGACGCGCGATCCATCCGCTGGCCCGCAAGCTCGCCACCCGGATGAGCAAGCAGGATCGCGCCACCCGTGGCGCCCGCCTCGACTTCCGCAGGACCGTCCGCGCCAGCATGCAGACCGGAGGTGTGCCGGTCGTCACCCACCACCGTCCCAAGCGCCCCGGGCGTACCGACCTGGTGGTGCTCTGCGACGTCTCCGGCTCCGTGGCGAACTTCGCGAACTTCACGCTGATGCTGGTCTTCGCGCTGCGTGAACAGTTCGACCGGGTGCGAGCGTTCACCTTCGTCGACGAGATCCACGAGGTCACCGACCGCTTCCAGGTCGGCGCCGACCCGGCCGAGACCCTCGCCGAGCTCGCTGCCAGCGCGAAGTACGCGAGCCTGTGGGGACGTACGTCGTACGGTCGGGCCTTCACCCGTTTCCAGGAGCAGTACGCCGACGCGCTCTCGCCGCGGACGAACCTGCTCATCCTGGGCGATGCGCGCAGCAACTACACCGACCTCGCGCTGCCGGCGCTCAAGCAGATGGAGTACGCCGCCCGGCACTCCTGGTGGCTCAACCCGGAGTCGCAGCGGCATTGGGGGACCGGCGACTCCGCGGCGCACGACTACGGCCGGATCGTGCCGATGGTGGAGTGTCGCAACCTCACCCAGCTCGGCGATTTCGTACGTGAGCTCGCCTGAGGCGCAACTCGACTGCGCGGGAGGCGCAACTGGACCGGATTCATCCGCAACTCGGCGGGGATGAGGCGCAACAGAGCCGCGGACGGGGGCGCGGAGGGGGGCGCGATAGAGTTATCTGCTCCGTTCTCGACCAGTCACCGACCGAGTTATCGATCCAGGCACCGCTAGGAAACGTCCTTGTCAGATTCCTTGACCGCTCGTGAGATCGCCCATGAGCAGGAGTTCGTCGACGGTGTCTACCGTCAGCTGGCCGCCTCCACCGAGTCCGCGAGTGCGCTCGCCAAGGAGGGACTCGCGCGGGGCCACCTCGGCCACGAGGGCGGACTGGTCGAGCGTGACGCGATGGTCTACCAGGCCGCGAAGCGGCTCGCGACGCTCGACTCCGCCCACGAGGGCCTCGTCTTCGGTCGCCTCGATCTGCGACCGGACGTCGACGACCAGCCGCGCTACATCGGTCGGATCGGGCTGCGCGACGCCAACCACGACGTCCTCCTGATCGACTGGCGGGCCCCGGCGGCGGCGGTGTTCTACCAGGCCACCCAGGCCGATCCGATGAACGTCATCCGCCGTCGCATCCTGCGCAGCCGGGGCGAGACCGTGATCGGCGTCGAGGACGACCTGCTCGACGCCACTGCCGAGACCGAGCTGCCGATCATCGGCGAGGGCGCCCTGATGGCTCAGCTCTCCCGCGCCCGTGACCGCTCCATGCACTCGATCGTCGCCACCATCCAGGCCGAGCAGGACCGCGCGATCCGCGCGCCGCAGAAGGGCGTCGTCTCGATCACCGGGGGCCCGGGCACGGGCAAGACCGTGGTCGCCCTGCACCGTGCCGCATTCCTGCTCTACGCCGATCGTCGCAAGTACGAACGCGGCGGCGTCCTCGTCGTCGGTCCCTCCGGCGTGTTCATGCGTTACATCGAGCGGGTGCTCCCCTCGCTCGGTGAGACCGCGGTCGCGCTGCGCTCGCTCGGCGAGGTCGTCGATGGCGTCCGGGCGACCCGGCGTGACGACCCGGCCGTCGCCGAGATCAAGGGTTCGCGGGCGATGGTCGAGCTGATGCGGCGTACGGCTCGGCAGGCCGTGCCCGGGGCACCCGAGCGCTACGAACTCTTCTACCGCGACTCGCGCATCGTCCTCGGGCCGCGCGAACTGGGTCAGGTCCGCCGCCAGCTGTTGTCCATGGGCCGCCGCAACCGTTCGACCGCCAAGGTCGCGACGACCCTCATCGATGTCATGTGGCGCCAGGTCGGCTCGGAGCGGGCGCTGGAGCGCACCAAGGAGGACTTCCGCGACGAGGTCCGCACCGACGACGCCTTCCTCGAGTTCGCGGCCGCCTGGTGGCCGGTCCTCGACGCGAGCACGGTGCTGTCGTGGCTGCGCGAGCCGGAATTCCTCGGGCGCGTGGCGCAGGACGTCTTGGACGAGGAGACCGTACGCCTGCTCGCGAAGTCATGGGGTGACGACCTGAGCGTCGACGACGTCGCGCTGCTCGACGAGTTGCGCTACCTCATCGGCGACCCTCCGCTGGGCGGCGACGAGGACGAGGATCCGCTCGGCATCGCGGACGCCTCGCTGCAGGAGATCCGCACAGTCGACGATCGCGAGCAGCTCGGCCCCCGCGACTGGACGCCGCCGACCCATCGAGTCGAGGACGACCCGTACGCGCACGTGCTCATCGACGAGGCGCAGGACCTGACCCCGATGCAGTGGCGCATGGTCGGACGTCGCGGCCGCACCGCCACCTGGACCATCGTCGGCGACCCGGCCCAGTCCTCGTGGCCGATCCCCGAGGAGGCCGCCGCGGCTCGCGCCGAGGCGCTGGGGGAGAAGCAGGTGCACGCGTTCCACCTCTCGAAGAACTACCGGAACTCGTCGGAGATCTACGACTACGCCGCGGCGTACGCCCGCAGGGTCGGCCTCGACGCGGATCTTCCCGAGGCGGTCCGCTCGACGGGTGTCGAGCCGGAGGAGCGCCGCGTCGCCGACCTCGAGGTGGGGATCGACGACGCCCTGTCCGCACTGCACGACAGCGTCGACGGCACCATCGGGATCGTCGTGCCGCTGGCCCGCCGCAGCGGCGTCCAGCAGTGGCTGTCCGCCTCCCGCTGGGCCGACGACGCCGCCGGCGATGACGCTCGCATCGTGGTGCTGACCGGTCTCGACACCAAGGGCCTCGAGTTCGACGGCATCGTGGTCGCCCAGCCCCAGGAGATCGAGGACGAATCCCCGACCGGCCGCGCCACCCTCTATGTCGTGTTGACCCGGGCGACCCAACGGCTGATCGTGCTGAGCCAGGTCACATACCGCTGATCCGCGTCCCATCCCTGGATAAACGAACGGGCCGCCCTTTCGGGGTCGGTAGCGTCTTCCCATGACCAATCCCACGCCGACCGCTGCCGCTCTGGAGGAGATCCAGGGGCAGCAGGCGTGGGCGGTGATCAGACGTGGCGACGACGACCATGCGCTGCTCCTCGGTGGAGCGGTGAGTACGCCCGAGAGGCTCACCGAGATCGCGGTGAAGGACGGCATCCCCGACACCGGCTTCGACACCCTGGTGGCGGTGCCGTTCCGGCAGGTGCGCGAGCGTGGCTTCGTCGCCCACGACGATGGTGCACCGCTGGTCGCGGTCGACCTGACCGTGCAACACGAGGTGCCCCTCGCTGACCTCTTGTCGGCGCTGCCCGACGAAGCCATCGAGGTCGACGGCCCCAGCGGCTTCGAGACCACCGACGAGCAGTACGCCGAGGTTGTCGAGGCGATCATCCGAGACGAGATCGGGCACGGCGAGGCGGCCAATCTCGTCGTCGGCCGCAAGTTCCGCGCCCAGCTACGGGACTGGAATGCCGCCCGTGCCCTCACCGTGGTGCGTCGACTCCTCGAGAACGAGCGCGGCGCCTACTGGACCTACGTCTTCTGGACCGGTGAGCGCTTCCTGATCGGGGCCTCCCCCGAGAGGCACGTCAGTGTGCACGGCGGCGACGTCCGGATGAATCCGATCTCGGGAACGTTCCGGCTGCGCGACCTTGCCGATCTCGATCCCTCGCAGCGCAAGGCGAAACTGCTGGACTTCCTCGCCGACGAGAAGGAGATCTACGAGCTCTTCATGGTCGTCGACGAGGAACTCAAGATGATCTGCGACATCTGCCACGAGGGCGGTCAGGTGCTCGGCCCGTTCCTCAAGCCGATGACGCATCTGGTGCACACCGAGTACCTCCTCGCGGGCCGCACGCGCGCCGATGTACGCGAGGTCCTGCGGGACACGATGTTCGCCGCGACGGTGACCGGCGCTCCTGTGGAGAACGCGTGCCGGCTCATCCACGAGTACGAGTCCGAGGGCCGCGGCTACTACGGTGCTGCGCTGGCGCTCCTCGGTCGCGACGCGTCGGGGGCCCCGACGGCAGACAGCCCGATCGTCATCCGGACCGCCGATGTGACCGCTGACGGACGCCTCACCGTGACGGCGGGCGCGACCCTCGTCCGTGACTCGATCGCCGCCCATGAGGTGGCAGAGACGCACGCGAAGGCGGGGGGGATCCTCAGCGCCTTCGGGCTCGCACCGCCGGCGACGGCCGCGGCAACGGACATCGGACCGCTCACCCGCGACGAGGACGTCCTCGTCGCGCTCAACGCGCGCAACGGCCGCCTGGCCGGCTTCTGGCTCACCGACCAGTCCGACGCCGTCCCGCATCCGGCGCTGCAGGACAAGCAGGTGGCGATCCTGCACGGCGAGGACGACTTCGTGAACATGCTCGCCCACGTCTTCGGGGTGCTCGGCATGAGCACCACGGTGATCCGCCACGAGGAGTACGCGGCCGGGTCGTTCGACGGGTTCGACCTCGTCGTCGTCGGCCCGGGTCCGGGAGATCCGCGCGACCTCGAGCACCCCAAGATCGCCGCGTTCGGGGCGGCGGTCGAGAACCTCCTCGAGGGGACCAGACCGTTCCTCGCGGTGTGCCTCGGCCATCAGGTGCTGTGCGATCGGCTCGGCATCCCGTTGGACTTCAAGGACATCGTCTTCCAGGGCACCCAGTCGGCGGTGAACCTCCGCGGTCGGGTCGAGAAGGTCGGCTTCTACAACACGTTCGTCGCCAAGTCAGGGCAGACGCTCCCCGAGGGCGTACGCCTGGAGGCGGACGAGCACGGCGACGTCCACCTGGTTGCCGGGCCGCACTTCCGTGGGGTGCAGTTCCACGCCGAGTCGATCCTCACCGAGCACGGCTTCGCGATCCTGCGCGACCTGCTGCTCGACCTGCTGGCCCCGGAGGCGTGAGGGTCAGGACTGCTTGGTCTGGACGTCGCTGCCGAGGGTGACGGACGCGGTCTGCGTCTTGCCGTCACGGACGTAGGTGAGCTCGACCTTCTGACCGGGGCGGTGCCCGCGGATGGTGGCGACCAGGGAGTCGGAGCCGTCGATGATGGTGTCGTCGACCTTGGTGACCACGTCACCCTTCTTGATCCCGGCCTTGGCCGCCGCGGCGGAGCCGTCGACGGAGCGGATCACCGCGCCCTGCTGGAGCGAGGTGCCCTGGACGTCGCTGACCGAGACTCCCAAGCGGGCGTGGGTCGGGGTCTCGCCCTTGAGGATCTGCTTGACGATCGGCATCGCCTCGTCCATCGGGATGGCGAAGCCGAGTCCGATCGAGCCGGCCTCCGAGGTGCTGGAGGTCGAATAGATCGAGGAGTTGATCCCGACGACCTGGCCCGCCAGGTCGACCAGCGGACCTCCGGAGTTGCCCGGGTTGATCGCGGCGTCGGTCTGGATCGCGGGGTAGGTCGTCTCCTCGTTCGTGGCTGATTGCTGCTGTTGTTGCTGCTCCTCACCGCCGAACGGGTCGAAGCCGAAGGGACTCTGGTCCTGCTGCTGCTGTTGGTCGTCCTCGTCGGTCTGGACGGAGACGGCGCGGTTGAGGGCACTGACGATGCCGGAGGTGACGGTCGCGTTGAGGCCGTACGGCGAGCCGACCGCCACCACCGATTGGCCGACCTTCAATGACGAGGACTTGCCGAAGGTGGCGGGATGCAGATCGTGGTCACCGGAGACCTTGATGACGGCGAGGTCGGTCACCTTGTCGGCGCCGACGAGCTTCGCCTTCGCGGTGTCGCCGTTGTTGAAGTTGACCGTCATCGAGCCGCCGTTGTCGGCGATCGAGGCGACGTGGTTGTTGGTGAGGATGTCGCCGGCCTGGTTCAAGATGATGCCGGAGCCGGAGCCGGATTCGCTCTGGCCCGTGACGTTGATCTTCACCACCGAGGGCAGCACCTTCGCGGCGACCTGCTCGATCGAGCTGCTGTTGCCGGCGTCGCTGGCGTCGGACGCGGTGGCCGATCCGGTGTCGATCGCGGTCGACACCGACGAGTTGTCGTCACCGTTCCATGCGTTGTACCACGCAGCGCCACCGACCCCGGCCGCTCCTCCCACCAGAAGGGCACCCGCCAAAAGGCCGGCCGTGAGAACCCCACGCCGCGCGGGTGCGGTCGCGCTGGCGGGGGCTGACTGTTGAAACGGCGGCAACGGGCGGGTGTGCTCGACCGGGGTCGGCGCTGCGGACGACGAACCGAACTCAGACCGATCTGGTGAGGGGACACTTTCAC
>DASVMH010000322.1:0-12550 GCA_036384455.1 Marmoricola sp.
TCGGCCGAGGCGGACTCCGCCTGCTGGGCACGGGCGAGCAGGTCGTCCTCGGCGGCGAAGATGTCGGCGTCGTCGGTGATCCGGCGACCCAGCACGTGGTCGCGTTCGACCTCCATCTCGCCAGCGTATCCGAGCAGGTTGTCCACGGAGGGAAGGAAGATCGACGCCGTCTCACCACGTCGGCGGGCGCGTACGAACCGGCCGACCGCCTGCGCGAAGAAGAGCGGTGTCGCCGTCGTCGTGGCGTAGACACCGACGGCGAGCCGGGGCACGTCGACGCCCTCGGAGACCATCCGCACGGCCACCATCCAGCGCTGGTCGCCCTCGGCGAACTTCGCGATCCGGCGAGATGCCGCCTTCTCGTCGGAGAGCACCACAACCGGCTTCTTACCCGAGACCTTCGCCAGCACGGCGGCATACGCCCGGGCCGCGTCCTGGTTGCTCGCGATCACCAGGCCGCCGGCGTCCGGAACGTGCCGACGCACCTCGGTCAGGCGACGATCGGCCGCCTCGAGCACCGCCGGGATCCACGATCCGCCGGGGTCGAGAGCCGTGCGCAGCGCCTGGGCGGCGAGGTCCTTGGTCAGCGGCTCACCCAGGCTGGCGGCGACCTCGTCGCCGGCCCGCGTGCGCCACTGCATGGTGCCGCTGTACGCCATGAAGAGGACCGGCCGGACCACGTTGTCCCCGAGGGCGTCGCCGTACCCGTAGGTGAAGTCGGCGATGCTCCGGGGCACTCCATCGGTGCCGGGTGCGTAGGTGACGAACGGGATCGGGTTGATGTCGGACCGGAACGGCGTGCCGGTCAGGCAGAGCCTCCGCTTGGCGGGTTCGAAGGCCTCCCGGACCGCCTCGCCCCATGACAGCGCATCACCGGCGTGGTGCACCTCGTCGAGGATCACGAGCATCTTCGACCGCTCCGCACGGATGCGGTGCGCCAACGGGTTGGCTGCCACCCCGGCGTACGTCACCGCGACCCCGACGAAGTCCGCAGACGTGCGGGTCGAGGGCGAGTACGCCGGGTCGAGCGGGATCCCGGCCTTTGCGGCGGCCTCGGCCCACTGCACCTTGAGGTGTTCGGTCGGTGCGACCACCGTGATCTTGTCGATCAGCCGTCGACCGAGGAGTTCTGCGGCGAGGGTGAGGGCGAAGGTCGTCTTGCCGGCGCCGGGCGTGGCGACCGTGAGGAAGTCACGCGGGGACCGTTGGAAGTATTGGGTGAGGGCTGCGGACTGCCAGGCTCGCAGACGTCCGGCCGTCCCCCAGGCTGCGCGGTCGGGATAGGCGGGCGAGATGTCGAGGGAGGCGTGCTGCTCCCCCGTCACGCCGACACCCCGGCGCGACCGACGGCTCGGGTCACTCCTTCTCGCCCTCGCGGACGGAGTCCCAGATCTCCTTGCACTCCGGACACACCGGGAAGCGCTCCGGGTCGCGACTGGGCACCCACACCTTGCCGCACAGAGCCACGACGGGGGTGCCGTTGATCATCGCCTCCATGAGGCGGTCCTTCGGCACGTAGTGCGACATCCGCTCGTGGTCGCCGTCCTCGGTCGTGTGCAGATCACGATCGAGCTCGATCTGCTCGAGGACTGCTGTCCCCACTCCCGGTTCCTGCGTCACGCTTCCCATCCTAGGCGAAACGTCGAGTTGCGCCTGAATCCCGTTCACTTGCGCCTGAATCCGGTTCAATTGCGTGTCGGGTCGGTCGGCATCGTCGCAAGGTACGAGGTCGGCACCGGCTGGCGCCGCAGCACCGACCGCCACAGCGTCTCCGGGTCGACGGCGGCGAGGTCCCCCGGCTCGGCAGGTACGACCACCCACGCACCCTCGGCGAGTTCACCCTCGAGTTGCCCCGCGCTCCACCCGGCATAGCCCGCGTATATCCGGGCTGCGTCGAACGGGCCCGACACCGGCTCGTCGAGGTCGACCAGGCCCAGTGGACCGACCATGGCTCGCCACCCGTCCGGAGGCGCCGCACCCTCGGCGAGGCGGGCGACACACACGGCACCGTCCGGCTCGACGGGCCCTCCTCGGAAGAGTACGGCCGGCGGGCTGACCAGGTCGGTCCAGCGATCCAGCACCGTCTCGACGGCGATCTCCGACGGCCGGTTGATGATCACGCCGAGTGCACCGTCGTCGTCGACGTTGAGCAGCAGGACGAGGGTGCGGGCGAACTCCGGGCCACCGATCAGCGGCGTGGAGACGAGCAACTCCCCCGCCCGGGGCCGGATCCGTGCTGCCATGCGCCCATCGTTGCACCATCACCGAAGAAGGAACCCCGGGTCGACCGGGGAGGGAGGGAAGCGCGGAGGGAGGATCCGCAGGTGGTCGACCCGGGGCACGTCAGGGATGCCTGGATCAGGCGGCGAGCACCGCCTTGAGGCGCTCGACGAACGAGGGCTGGTGCGCGCCGACCTCGGCAGCGGCCTCGACGGGGGCCGGGTGCAGCGTGCGTGCGGTCTCCTCGACGCGGGCGCCGGCACGTGCGGCCGCCTCGCTCTCGTCGTTGGCGAGGCCCGCAGCAGCGGCGAGCCGCACCCACTCGCGCTCCTGCGCGTTGTGCAGGGCGATGGCCATCTCGGGCCCGGAGGGCTCAGCGAGATACGCGTCGATGATCGCCCGGACACCGGGCAGTTCGTCGCAGGTCGTACGCCACGCGCGGGCGACGGCGGCCTCCAGGTCGAGTGGCTGCTTCATCAGTTCGCGCTCGACGTTCCCGGACAGCCGGGCGTGCCACTTGAGCATCAGCGCGGCGATAAGGTCGAGCTCGTTGGAGAATTGCTCACGGACCCCGGCGACATCGGTCGGCAGCTTGCCGTCGAGACGCTCGTCCGCGGTCGCGATCACGGTGCGGAGGATCTCCCCGCGGTTGTGGAAGGCGTTCCAGGTCATGGCCGTCATCCTTTCAACTCACATACCGTTGGTACGTACTCAGAGTATGTAGGCGACCGGCGGTATGCCAAAGATCGACGCGGTGACCTGCCACACACCACCCGGCTCTTGCGCCTATGGTGTGGCCGTGGCCACACGGAGTCAGGCGGAGAAGCTGCTCACCAGCATCCCCAAAGCAGCGGGAAAGGCCGCCGGGAGACGCTCGCAGTACTCCGCGTCGACCAGGAGAGCACTGATCGACGTCGCGCTGAAGCTGTTCACGACCCAGGGGTACGCCGGCACCAGCCTGGACGCCATCGTGGCCGGCGCCAAGGTCACGAAAGGGGCGCTCTACCACCACTTCAGCGGGAAGCAGGCGGTCTTCGAGGCGGTCTTCGAGAAGGTCGAGAGCGATGCCTCCGACCGGATCCGCAAGGCACTGCGCCGCTCGCGCGATCCGTGGGAGAAGGCGTCGTTGGGCCTCGGTGAGTTCTTGAGCGTGGTCCAGGCCCCGGCGTACCAGCGCGTCGTGATCCTCGAGGGTCCGGCGGTGCTGGGCTACGAACGCTTCCGCGAGCGCGAGGAGCGCTCGAGCTTCGGCCTGGTCGGCGACATGGTGCGCACGATCCTGTCCTCGTCGACCTACTCGATGACCGACGACATGATCGACACCTTCAGCCGGATCTTCTTCGGGGCGATGTCTGCGGCGGGAGAGGCCGTGATCGAGGCGGAGGACCCCGCTCTGGCCGTGGCCCGCGTCGAGGCCGCGCTCACCTTCATCCTCGCCGGCCTGAGGACGCTCGCGGAGAGCGGTATCGAGCTCGACGACCCCGGTGCCGCGACCGACGACGACGCCGAGGACGACGACAGCCCCGAGGACGACGAGGAGTGATCGCCTCGTCGCTCGGGGCTGTCGTCAGCGTCGGGTGGCCCGAACCACAACCTCAGCGCTTGCTGAAGGTGACCCGACCACCGTCCTTGTCGCTCGGCACGAGCTCCGTGTAGACCTTGCCGGCCGGGACCTTGATCTCACTGCCGTCTCGGGCCTTGAGCATGATCGGGGAGTCGGCGTCCTTCTTCGACCAGGTGCCGATGAGCACCTTTCCGCCGTGGAAGACCATCACCTTGCCGGTGCCCTTGAGGATCGTCTCGGGCACCGGGTTGCCCGCAGGGTCGAGGTAGCCCGCGTTGCCCTCACGCACGCGCATCACCAACACGGTGTTGGCCTTGAACACGTCCCCGGCCGGCGAGTAGGAGTTCGTGTTGATGTACGTGCCGCCCTTGTACGCGAACTCGCTCGTGCGGTAGCCGCTGAACGTGGCCGCGATGGTCCGGGCCCGCTTCTTCGCCTTGAAGTCGGACTCCTTGCCCCACTGCAGGTAGGGGGCGGGGCTGTGCTTCGGCTTCTTGAGCGTGCGGGCGAGGTTGTCGAGGTGCACCATCAGGTTGTACGGGGCCGTACGGGTCGGCTCGCGGAAGTACCCCGGACCGCCGGTGAAGAAGGGGACCTTCGCCTTGGTGAGGCGGTGCAGCGTCGGCGGCGCGGCGCCGCTGGAGACGATGGTGGCTCGCAAGGGCCGCACGATGCCGATGTCCGACGCGCGCATCGAGCGCACCGGACCCGCCAGTGCGGGCACCTTCGAGTAGAAGAAGACGGCGAGGCGGGTGATGCCTCCCTCGACGAGTTCCTCGCTGATCATGTCGGCGTCACCGAGGCCCGCCTGGGGCTGCGCCTCGGGCGTGTTCGGGATCTTCACCGCGATGATCGGGCGCGACGGGGCCCTGCCGTTCAGGGGCAGCCCGGTCAGCGGCCACACGGCGGCGAGCTTGGCGCCGCTCTCGGAGTCCTGCGCGGAGGGCGAGTCGGATGACTTCTTGCTCCCTCCGCAAGCGGTGAGGGTGACGGCCATGGCGCCGATCGTGAGGGCGACGAGGACCGCCCGGAACCGGCTGCGGGCGCGAGGGGTGGCCCGAGAAGCACCCTGGGGTTGGGGAAGGGTCTGCGGAAACATGTGCACAGCATGACCGAGCGGGGCCCCCGAATTCGGGAGGCCCCGCTCGTGTTGCGCTCACATCCGCGTGATATCCGCTAAATCTTGGCGCCGCCGTCGACGTAGAGCGTCTGGCCGGTGATGTAGGACGCCTCGTCGCTGCACAGGAATGCCGCCGCGGCCGCGATGTCCTCAGGCGCGCCGACCCGCTTGATCGGGTTGGCCTCGGCGTTGAGCCGACGGAACTCGTCGATGTCCATGCCGAGACGACGCGCGGTGTCGTCGGTCATGTCGGTGGCGATGAAGCCGGGCGCGATCGCGTTGACGTTGACGCCGAACTTGCCCAACTCGAGCGCGAGCGTACGGGTGAAGCCCTGAATGCCCGCCTTGGCCGCGGAGTAGTTGGCCTGCCCCGCGTTGCCGTTGGCCGAGACACTCGAGGTGTTGAGGATCTTGCCGTACTTCTGCGCCACGAACGTCTTCTGCGCCTCACGACTCATCAGGAACGCGCCCTTGAGGTGGACGCCCATGACCGAGTCCCAATCCTGCTCGCTCATCTTGAACAGCAGGTTGTCGCGGGTGATGCCGGCGTTGTTGACCAGAACGTGCAGCCCGCCGAGCTCTTCGACGACCCTGGCGACCGCAGCCTCGGCGGACGCGGCGTCGCTGACGTTGCAGGCGACGCCGATCGCCTTGGTGGCCCCCAGGCTCGCCGCGGTCTCACTCGCGGCTCCCTCGTCGAGGTCGAGCACGGCCACCGCCGCACCCTCGTCCGCGAACCGCTTGGCGATTCCGGCGCCGATCCCGCGCGCGGATCCGGTGACGATCGCGACCCGTCCGTCGTAGCGACCCATGTGTTGCTGCCTCCTGCTGTCGGTCTCGAGACATCCAAGACTGTGTGGACGACGTACGCGACGTACGCCACAGAGCACTCTAGTCAGCGCCTTTCCCGGTTAGACTGACCCCTCGTGGGCACTGTCGATACCCGGGCCCCCGCCCGGGTCAACTTCCGGTTCGCGGGCGCGCTCGGTATCGCGCTCGCGGTGATCACCGTCGTGATCGCCAACCACGACCACCTGCCCATCCGCGATCCGGACGACAACATCTGGCCCGCCTACATCCGGCTGCCCGCGATGATGCTGGCCGCCTTCGCGCTCGACATCCTCCCGCGCGCAGCCTGGCGCTCCCGCGGCCGCTGGCGTGAGTTCGGCGCGGTCGCCCGGCACGCCGTCGTGGAGCGCTGGCCGCTCTCCCAGGTGTGGTTCGCACTCACCGGGGTGGCCACCTGGTACCTCTCCTACGCCGCGTTCCGCGACCTGAAGTCGTACGTCCCGTTCGTCAACCAGGAGATCTGGGACCCCACCTTCGCGAGGATCGACAAGACCCTCTGGCTGGGCCATTCACCCGCCCAGGTGCTGCACACCGTCTTCGGCACCGGCTTCATGGCGCAGGTGTTCTCGTGCATCTACGTCGCGTGGATCGTGATGATCCCGGTCTCGATCGCCATCGCGCTGATCTGGACCCGCAACCGACGTGCCGGCCAGTGGTTCGTGACCGCGTTGGCCGTGGACTGGGCGTTGGGCGTCGGCGCGTACTTCGCCTTCCCCACGCTCGGCCCGATCTACTCCGACCACCGCACCTTCGCCGGCCTCGACCACACCTACGTCACCACCCTGCAGGACAAGCTGCTCAGCGACCGGATCGCTGTGCTCGCGAACCCCTGGCACACCGACGCGGTGCAGACGATCGCAGCATTCCCATCGCTGCACGTCGGGATGATGGTCACCGTGATGCTCTGCCTCGAGCTGTTCTCCGTGCGCCGTTGGATGCGCATCGCAGGCCGCATCGGCCTGCTGCTCACGATCCTGGCCACCGTCTACCTCGGCTGGCACTTCTTCACCGACGCCCTCGGCGGCATCGTCGTCGGATCGCTCGGTGTGTGGATCGCGGCCCTCGGCACCGGCAACCACATCGGTTTGCGCCCGGTGCTGCGCCGCGACGAGGTGTCCGCGCCGGTCGATCAGGAGATCGCGGAGCCCAGCCGACTCGCGTAGTCGGCACTCTCGGTCGCATCGGCGTACTTCGTACGCGGCCAGAAGAAGCCGCGCAGACCGTCGCCCTTCGTGCGCGGCACGACGTGCATGTGCAGATGCGGCACGCTCTGGGAGACCACGTTGTTGACCGCGACGAACGACCCCTGCGCCCCGAGACCGTCGACCACCGCCCGGGCGAGCCGCTGGCCGGCGCGCACGAACCCAGCACCGAGGTCGTCCGGCAGATCGGGCAGCGTCGCCACATGCGCGCGGGGGATGAGCAAGGTGTGGCCCTTGAAGACCGGCCGGATGTCGAGGAAGGCGACGAAATCGTCGTCGGACCAGACGATGTCGGCCTCGGTCTCGCCGGCAGCGATCCGGCAGAAGAGACAGTTCGTCATGAGGGGACGCGTGCGTCGAAGGCGTCGCGATGGGCGGTGATCTCCCCGACGTGCTCCTCGGCCCAGAGCCGGACCGCATCGATCGGGTCACGCAGGTCGCGGCCGAGCGGCGTCAGGGCATACTCGACCCGCGGCGGAACCTCGGCGAAGACGTCGCGCGTGACCAGGCCGTCGCGCTCGAGGGTGCGCAGCGTCTGGGTCAGCACCTTCGGGGTCACGCCGTCGAGCCGGGTGCGGAGCTGGGAGAAGCGCAGCGTGCCCTCGGAGAGGGCGAGCACCACGAGCACGGACCACTTGTCGCCGATCCGGTCGAGGACCAGGCGCGAGGCGCAGTCACGCGCGAAGACGTCGGGCTCCATAGTTTCCATTAGGTATCTATAGCACGTTGAAGTACCCAATATCCAATGGATACTGTCGAGGAAACCTACGGATCAAGGAGTTCAGACATGCGCATCGCCGTCTACGGAGCGACCGGGATGGTCGGCAGCAGGATCACCGCCGAGGCGCGGTCACGAGGCCACGAAGTCACCGAGATCAGCCGTACGGCCGGGGACGGGCGCGTCGCCGGCGACGCCTCGGACAAGGCCTTCACCGCCAAGGTCGCCGCTGGGCACGATGTGGTCGTGTCCGCGATCGGCCCCGCACGCGGTCATGACGACGGGACCGCGTTCCAGGACGCGATCGCCAATCTGGTCGCCACCCTCGGCGATGCCCGCCTCGTGGTCGTCGGCGGCGCCGGCAGCCTCCAGGTCGACGGTGTCGCCCTGTTCGACAGTCCCGGCTTCCCGGCGGAGTACCAGACCGAGGCCCGCAAGTCCGCGGCCGTGCTCGCCGCCCTGCGGGAACTGCCCGCGAGCGTCGCCTGGACCTACCTCTCCCCCGCCCCGGTCATCGCACCCGGCGTCCGCACCGGGGAGTACCAGGTCGCCGGCGAGACCCCCGCCGGTGACGCGATCAGCGCCGAGGACTACGCGGTGGCGTTGGTCGACGAGATCGAGCAGCCCCGCCATCGCGGAGCCCGATTCACCGTCGCGAACTGACCCGCCTGACCTCCTGCCTGCCGGCCATGGCCGGCAGGCACTAGGATGTCGGCCATGGCAATTGGCACCAAGCTGATCGGTTGGATCTTCCTCATCGCGACCGCGATCGGGTTCGTCACCGAGAGCGCGCCGGTCTTCCTGGTCGCGGTCGTGCTGCTGCTCGCGTGGGTCGGTTACGTCCTGCGCCCCAGCCACGACTGATCCCACCCACGCCATGGTGACGGCACACCAACTGCTCGGCTTCGGGCTCGTCGCGTTGGTGCTGATCGCCATCCCTGGGCCGAGCGTGGTGTTCACGGTCGGCCGCGCGCTGGCGTACGGCAGGGCCACCGCCCTCGCGACCGTGCTCGGCAACTCGCTGGGGCTCCTCGTCGTGCTGGTGCTGGTCGCGTTCGGTCTGGGCAACCTGGTCGCCACGTCCGACACCGCCTTCGCCGTCCTGAAGTACGGCGGCGCGGCCTACCTGGTCTGGCTGGGCATCGAGGCGTTCCGCAAACGAGCGCCGATCGAGGTCAGCGTCGAGCAGGGTGCGCGCACGATCCCCCTCGGCCGGGCCCTCCGTCAGGGCTTCGCCGTCGGCTTCAGCAATCCCAAGGCGTACGTGATCTTCGGCGCGGTGCTGCCGCAGTTCATCGATCGCACCGGCGATCATGAGACGGTGCAGATGCTGCTTCTCGGATTGCTCGCCTTCGTCATCGGGATCTGCTCGGACAGCCTCTGGGCGCTGCTGGCCAGCCAGCTTCGGCACTGGTTCGGAGCGTCCCCACGGCGTGGCCGCGCCATGGGCGCGGTCGGTGGGCTCTCGATGGTCGGCCTCGGCGTCGTCCTTGCCGTGAGCGGCGGCGATTCCTGATGCGCAGCGCCACCACCCTGGCATCGGTCGCACTCGTCAGCGCGCTCACGGGCACCTTGCTGCTGGCCGGGAGTCCGGGCGCCCCCGGAGCGGGAGCGCAGTCTCTGAGCGCACACGACCGTGCGCTTGCCGCCTACAACCGGATGTCGGTGCGCGAACGCGTCGGCCAACTGTTCATGTCCGGGGTGACGACGACCGGCGCGACCAGTTCCGAACGACACGACCTCGACCGTGTCGCCGCCGGCAACGTCTATCTCCGCGAGGGCAGCAGCGCATCCGTCGCCACGATCGCCAAGCGGGTGCACACCATGCGCAGCGACCGCACGTACGCCCGGGTGCGGCCGTTCGTCGCGACCGACCAGGAGGGCGGCCTGGTCCAGAGGCTCAAGGGCAGCGGCTTCGACACGATCCCGAGCGCGCTGGCCCAGGGCCGGTGGGGCCCCAAGACGCTGCGCGCGCGGGCACAGCGCTGGGGCGGGCAACTGCGCAGCGCCGGGTTGACGATGGATCTGGCTCCGGTCGGCGACGTCGTCCCCGCCAAGAACGCTCACCGCAACCAGCCGATCGGTCGTTACGACCGCGAATACGGCCACACCCCGCTGCGCGCCGGTCGCCACGTCGCTTCCTTCACCCGCGGGATGAGCGCCGCCGGGATCGCCACGACCGTCAAGCACTTCCCCGGGCTGGGACGGGCCACCGGCAACACCGACACCGAACGCCGCGTCACCGACCCCACCACCGCGCACGACCCGTACCTCGCGTCCTTCGAGCACGGCATCAAGGCCGGCGTCTCGTTCGTGATGGTGTCCTCCGCCATCTATCCCCACATCGACGCGGGCCACCGTGCGTGCTTCTCCGCCACCGTGCTCCGGTTGCTGCGCAGTCAGCTCGGCTTCAAGGGCGTGATCGTCTCGGACAGCTTCGGAGCGGCCTCACTGCAGGGGACGCCCGTGGCGAAGCGGGCCGTGAAGTTCTTCCGCGCCGGCGGGACCATGGTCCTCGACTCCTCGGCCGCGCAGGTCGCCGCGATGGTCGACGGCGTACGCGCACGGATGCGGAGTCATCCCGGTTTCCGGACCACGATCAGGGCTGCGGTGCTGAAGGTCCTGGAGACGAAGGCAGCTCGCGGCCTGATCTCCTGACCAGGACGGTGTCGGCCGCACCGGCGGCCACCACCAGGGCCGCGGCGCACATCGGCGCGAGCAGCGCGGCATGCGTACCGACGCCCTGGGCCAGTGCTCCGCCGAGCGCGGACGCGGCCGACTGACCGACGATGATCGCCGAGCCGAGCATCGTCATGACGGTGGCGGAACGGCCGAGGGGGCTGCGCCGGGCGCCGAGGCTGTACTGCGTGACCAGGGTCGGGCCGATGCCGATGCCCGCGACGAGGAGTGCGGCAGCCATCGTGCCCACGCCCCCCACCCACGGATAGAGGGCCGAGCCTGCAAGAAGGATCGCGCCGAACACGAGCCAGCGCGCCTGCCGGGTGAAGCCGGTCGGGAACTTCGCGACCGCGAGCGCGAAGCAGGCCGAGCCGATGCCCATGACGCCATAGACGAGGCCCGCCCGATCGGCCAGGCCGCGGTCGTCGAGGAACGCGGTGAGGCCGGTCAGGGTCGTGCCGAAATAGAGCCCCATCCCGAGCACGCCCACGAGCACCGTGAGCAGTTCAGGGGCCAGCAACGCCTTGAGCGGCGCCTGATCGGAGGTCGTGCGCGTCGTGACCTCGCGCGGCGCCCCGCTCGGGTGCAGTGCGAATGCCCCGACGAAGACCGCGGTGAGGACGGCCCCACCGACGACCGGCGCGACCGGTCCGATCACGGTCGCCAGCACACCGACGAGGAACGGGCCGATGATGAAGATCAACTCGTCGGCCGCGGACTCGTACGCCATGGTCGCGTTGAACACGACCGCGCGACGCCCGGGCGCCAGCTTGCCGGTGATGATGCCGACCAGCCGGCTGCGCGAGAGCGGGGAGACCTGCGGCGCGGTCGCACCGATGCAGAACGCGACCCCGAGCACGGCGGCGTCAGGGAGGTCGCTGTAGACGACGAGACAGAGTGCGACGAGCGCGAGGCTGTTCGCGGCCGCCCCGGCGAGCACCACGCGCCGCTGACCGAACCGGTCGACCAGGATTCCGAGCAATGGGCCGAACACCGCAGTGCCGAGGCCGACCATGGCGGAGTTGAGCCCGGCCAGTGTCAGCGAACCTCGGGCCTCCACGACCAGCGTGAGGACGCCGACGACCATCATCGCGAAAGGCAGTCGTGCCGCGAGGGCGATCGGGAAATAGCTGCGTCCGGCTGCCTGGACCAGTGTGGGTCCGGGGTCCGAGACGGCGGGTGCGACGGGCGTCTCGACGCTCATCGGTGCGGTACCTCCTGCGGCTTCGGTGCCGCCTTAGCCGCACCGGCCAGGTAGATACACGCTCGTTGACGCGTCAATCATATCGGTGGACGTCCTCCGAGGTTACTTGAGGCAGGTCTATCTACTCCCGAAGCGGGAGCGAGTCTTCGCCAGCGCAGGACATTCGTCGGACGCCCGTCGTCCGAAAACCTCTGCCCATCCACAACCTAGGGCAACGCCTGTCTCGAGAAGAACAGCAACAAGTTGTCGATGCCTATCCCTCCCTCATGAGTGCCCTTGACGTTGCTCGCCAGTTCAACATCGCCAAGAGCAACGTGCTGAAACTCTTGCACCGAACGGCAACGCCAGTTCGTCCCGGGGGCAGTTGGGTCAGGGACTGGGTGGAAGAACAGACCAGATCCCGATAACCCAAGAGCCTGCGGTCTATACCTCCAGTTTCAAGTCGGAGATAAGTCTGCCCAGCGGCACCTCTAGGGCCTTGCAGACCTGGTTTAGTTCGAGGATGTCGAGGCGACGCTCGCCACTCTCATACTTGCTGACGAAGGACTGGGGAGCATCGAGGCGCTCGGCAACGTCGACCTGCCGCAGGTTGGCTGCGGTGCGGTAGCCCCGCAGCAAGGCCACGAGGCGTCGTTGACCTTCGGCGTGAATCGTCTTGTCCATTGGACCAGAGCACGGCCAACCGCTACGGTATCCCAAAATCGGATACGGGATATTGCTCGAGAAGGGCAGCTTGGTGACGAACGACGTCAGCGCTAGTGACTGGGCTCGGGGAACATTTGCGAGAAGAATCGGCAACTACGACTTTGCTGTTTGGGATGCACAGGATCCGCAAGGTGCAGCGGATATCCTCAGAGCGCGCCAGATCCAAGGCGAGGACTACGTCCGTTCCGGGTACATAGAGCCATCGAAACTAGACGCACACGGCGTGTTAGCCGATGCAGATGATGCGCTCAGAACCATCACCTATGTCATCGCACGCCGCACGGACACC
>DASVMH010000323.1:0-1948 GCA_036384455.1 Marmoricola sp.
CTCGAGGAGGGTCGCCTGACCGACAGCCAGGGCCGGGTGGTCGACTTCAAGAACACCGTCATCATCATGACCACCAACCTCGGCACCCGCGACATCTCCAAGGGCGTCAGCCTCGGCTTCGGCAACGCGTCCGACGCGCAGGGCACGTACGACCGCATGAAGGCGAAGGTGTCGGAGGAGCTCAAGCAGCACTTCCGCCCGGAGTTCCTCAACCGTGTCGACGAGATCATCGTGTTCCCGCCGCTGACGCAGGAGCAGATCATCCACATGGTCGACAACATGATCGAGTCGGTGGAGCTGCGGCTGCACGACCGCGACATGTCGATCGAGCTGACCCAGGCCGCCAAGGATCTGCTCGCCAAGCGCGGGTTCGACCCCGTGCTCGGCGCGCGTCCGCTGCGGCGCACGGTCCAGCGCGAGATCGAGGACGTCCTGGCCGAGAAGATGCTCTACGGCGAGGTCGGCCCGGGCCAGATCGTGCTCGTGGACGTCGAGGGAGGTGACGGGGATGACCTCTCCAAGGCCACCTTCACCTTCAAGGGCAACCCCAAGCCGGGGGTTCCCGACGCGGTGCCGGAGACGGTCGGTGCGCCGAGCGCCGAGGGTCCCGACGACTCGGAGGGTCCGGTCGACATCCCCAAGCTCGACTAGCCCCTCTGGCGCGAGCGCTTCTGCGCTCCGCGTCAGGACGGAAGAGCGTAGCGATCGCCGACGGTCTCGATGAGGCCGTCGGCGATCAGCGTCTCCAGGGCACGTTCACGTTGGGCGATGTCGGACCAGACCGCGTCCAGGCGCGCCTTGGCGACCGATCCGTCACTGTCGCGGAGCACTGCGAGCAGCCGGCCCCGGCACTGTCGATCGGTGCCGGCGTAGGTCTGTCCACGCCGCGGTGGTCCGTCGTACGCCGGACGCCCGGCGGCGTGCCACGCACAGGTCGTCCTGATCGGGCAGCGCCCGCACGACGGCTTCGCGGCGGTGCAGACCAACGCCCCGAGTTCCATCACTGCGACCGCCCACTGTCCCGGATGATCGTCGGGGACCAGAGCGGCCGCCAGATCGCGTTCGGCACGGGTCGGTGACGTACCGGGGAACTCCGCGCCGCCGAGCGCGCGCGCATAGACCCGGCGCACGTTGGTGTCCAGGACCGGTTCGCGCCCGTCGAAGGCGAACGCGCTGATCGCGGCGGCGGTGTAGGCCCCGACGCCGGGAAGGGCGAGGAGTTCGTCGTGGTCGACAGGGACCTCGCCGCCGTGTTCGGCGACGATCGCCACCGCCGCTGCATGCAGCCGCAGAGCCCTCCGCGGATAGCCGAGACGGCCCCACATCCGGATCGCCTCACCGGCGGGGGACGAGGCGAGGGCGGCGGGTGTCGGCCACCGCTCGATCCACGCGTCGTACGCGGGCAGCACCCGGCTGACCGGGGTCTGTTGGAGCATGAACTCGCTGACCATGACGGCCCATGGGGAGGCCGAGGGCTCTCGCCACGGGAGGTCTCGCGCGTGCTCGTCGAACCACTCGAGCAGGTCGCTCTGCCACCCGTGCACGACGGCAGCCTACGTTTTGGGGGCAGTCTTCTGTGAGAGGGGTCTCACCTCGGGCGTCGAGATGTCCGTGCTGCGGAAAACCGTTGATTCAATACCTGCGGTACGTAATTGAGTCGAGGATCCGAGGAAGACACGTGCAGGACGACAATCGCGGCGGCAGGTCGCACCGGCGCCGCCTCCTGTGGGCCCTGGTGCCGCTCGCGCTCGCGGCAGCTCTGGTGGTCGGTCTTCTCGTCGTCCGCCCCGGACTCTTCGACCCCGACCGGCCGTCCTCCGACCCGGGCTCGTTCAACTACCAGCGGACGCTTGCCGACGCCGGCACCGTGAACGGACTCCGGCTGTCCGGGTATCCCGCGGCCGGGAGCACCACGATCCACGTCCCCGTCGATGCCGACGCCGACCAC
>DASVMH010000324.1:0-3986 GCA_036384455.1 Marmoricola sp.
GTCGGGGACGGGGACCGTGGCCTTGCCCTGGGAGATCCAGATGTCGATCGACGCTCCGGTGTCGGCCAGGTCGCCGGCGCCGGGGTCCTGCTTGATGATCTGGCCCTTGGCGACGGTGTCGCTGTTGATCCGCTTGACGTCGCCGAGTGCGAAGCCGTCGTCGGAGAGCTTCTGCTGGGCCGCCGATTGCGTCATGCCGCTCAGGTCGGGCACGGTCGCCTGGTCGGGGGCCGAGCCGATCAGGTGCGGCACCACGAAGATCGCCGCGGCGATGATCGCGATGAGCAGCAGCGCCAGCCAGATCACGCCCGCGCGCCGCCGTGGTGGCGGCTCCGAGCCCATGTCATAGGCCGCATGCGGCTCGGTGTCGCGGGGAAGGACGCCGGTCACCGCAGGGGCGGCGACCGGTGCCGGTGCCGGGGCGGGTGCCTGCACGGCCTGGCCGGCGAGGTAGCGATCGATGTCGGCCTTCATGGCCGCGGCGTTCGGATAACGCTGTTCCACAGGCTTGGCCAACGCCTTCATCACGATCGCGTCGACCTCGGGCGGCAGGGACGGGTCGATCGACGACGGCACCGGGGCGTGCTCGCGGACGTGCTGGTAGGCGACCGACACCGGGCTCTCGCCGACGAACGGGGGACGTCCGGTGAGCAGTTCATAGAGCAGGCATCCGGTGGAGTAGACGTCGCTGCGCGCGTCGACACTCTCCCCACGGGCCTGCTCGGGGGAGAGGTACTGAGCAGTCCCCACGACGGCCGCGGTCTGGGTCATCGTGCTCGACGCATCGGAGACTGCACGGGCGATCCCGAAGTCCATCACCTTCACATCGCCCGAGGGCGTCAACATCACGTTGCCCGGCTTGATGTCGCGGTGGATGATCCCCATCCGGTGGCTGTAGTCGAGTGCCGACAGCACGCCGGACGTGATCTCGAGGGCGCGCTCGGGCAGGATCTTGCGACCCTCGCGCAGGATGTCGCGCAGGGTGCGGCCGGCGACGTACTCCATCACGATGTAGGGCTGGGCGACCCCGCTGCCGTCCTGGGCGAGTTCCTCACCCGTGTCGTAGACGGCGACGATCGCGGGGTGGTTCAACGACGCGGCCGACTGGGCCTCGCGCCGGAACCGTGCCTGGAAGGTGTGGTCGCTGGCGAGGTCGGTGCGCAGTCGCTTGACCGCGACGGTGCGGCCGAGGCGGACGTCGGTGCCGCGTCGGACCTCGGCCATGCCGCCGCGGCCGAGCAGCTCGCCGAGCTCGTAGCGGCCGCCGATCAGGTGGGTGCCCGAGCCAGGAGGTGGTGTGGACTCAGTCATCGTGACCCTTCCGTGGGTGTCTGCGGTCAGGAGCGTGGCTCATGGTTTGAGCACCGCCTCCATGACCGCCTTGGCGATGGGGGCGGCCAGGCCGCCGCCGGAGATGGCGTCGCGGGCGACGCCGGCATCCTTGATGAGGACCGCGACCGCCACCTGGGGATCGTGCGCCGGCGCGAAGGAGACGAACCAGGCGTACGGCGGCCGGCTGGCCTCGCTCTGGGCGGTGCCGGTCTTGCCGGCGACCTCGACGTTCGGGATCCGGGCGGGGGTGCCGGTGCCGACGTCGACGACCTTGACCATCATGTCGGTGATCTGGCCGGCCACGCTCGGGCTGATCGCCGGCTGGTCGGGCAACTCCTCGGGAGTCGTCTTGTTCTGCACGTCCAGATCGGCGGACTCGGTCTGCGCGACGATGTAGGGCTTCATCACGACGCCGTTGTTGGCCACCCCGGCGACCACCATGGCCATCTGCAGCGGAGTGGCGGCGACGTTGCCCTGACCGATCGACGCAAGGACGGTCTGCGGTGCGTCCGCATCGGCGGGGAAACGGCTCGCGGCCTGATGGGTCAGGCTGTCGTCGAGCTGGTCGAAGTAGGTGTGCGGATCCTGCAGGGCGTTGTCCTCGGTGGCGGTGAAGCCGAACTTCTTCGCCTGCTCGGTCAACCGCTTGACGCCGAGCTTCTCGCCGACGGTGCCGAAGGCGACGTTGCAGGACTTCTCGAGGGCGACGGTCAAGGTGACCTTGGTCGCTCCGCAGGAGAAGCCGTTCTCGTTGGTGAGCCGGTGCGTCGACAACGGCAGCTTCATGCTGGCCGCGCCGGGGACGAGCGAGTCGGGGGTGTACTTGCCGCTGGACAGTGCGGCCGCGGTGGTGACGATCTTGAAGGTCGAGCCGGGCGGGACCACCGTCTCGATCGCGGAGTTGTCCAGTGGGCTCGGCTTCTCCTTGAGCAGGCTGTTCTTGTAGCCGCTGACCTTGTCGAAGTCGTGGGTGGCCAGTTTGTTCGGGTCGTACGTCGGGGTCGAGGCCATCGCCAGGATGGCCCCGGTGGAGGGCCGCAGCGCCACGACCGCGCCGACCTTGCCCTGGAGGCCGTTGTACGCGGCGTCCTGCGCTGCGGCGTTGAGCGTCGTCACGACGCTGCCACCCTTGGGGGCGCGGTTGTCCATCAGGTCGACCACGCGGTTGAGGAACAGCGAGCTGTCCTCTCCCGAGAGCACGCTGTTGCGCGAGGACTCCAGGCCCCCCAGGCCGTAGTCGCGGGAGTAGTAGCCGGTGATGTGGGCGTACTCCTCGGGCGAGGTGTACTTGCGGGCGTACTTGTACTTGTCGCCGGACTTCTTGCTCAGCGCGATCGACTTGGTCCCGACGATGATCGCGCCGCGCTGTCGCGAGAACTGCTCGTTGAGGACCCGCAGGTTGTTGTCGTGGGTCGAGACCGAGCTGAGGTCGTCGGCCTCCCACCACTGCACGTAGCTGGCGCGGGCGAGGAGGGCGACGAACAGCACCAGGCAGCCCACGGCCAGGACTCTGATGGGGCGATTCACCGCAGGCTCACCACCTGCGTGTGATCGGCGTCCTCGGGACGATCCGACCACTCCGGAGGTGGCCGCCGCGCCTGGTCGGAGATGCGCAGCAGCAGTGCCGCGATCACCCAGTTCGCGATCAGACTCGAGCCGCCGTACGCGAGGAACGGGGTGGTCAGGCCGGTGAGCGGGATCAGGCCGGTGACACCACCGATGACGACGAAGACCTGGAGGGTCATGGTCACCGCGAGGCCCGTGGCCATCAGCTTGCCGAAGTCGTCACGTGAGATCAGCGCGATACGCAGGCCGCGCTCGGTGAGCAGGACGTAGAGGAGCACGATCGCCATCAAGCCCGTGAGGCCGAGCTCCTCGCCGATGGAGCTGGCGATGAAGTCGGAGTAGCCGAACGGCGTCGTCTGCGGGCTGCCCTGGCCCAGACCCCGGCCGGTGAGGCCGCCCCAGGCCATCCCGAAGAGCGCCTGTACGGGTTGGTACCCGGTCGTCTGCTGGTAGTGGAACGGGTTGAGCCATACGTCCACGCGGTCGCGCACGTGACCGACGAAGAGGTAGCTGAGGTAGGCGCCCACGACGAACATCAGCGAACCGACGAGCAGCCAGCCGGGTCTCTCGGTGGCGACGAAGAGCATGACCAGGAACAGCCCGAAGAACAGCAGCGACGAGCCGAGGTCGTTCTGGAAGACCAGGATCGCGAGGCTGATCACCCACATCGCGAGGATCGGTCCGAGGTCGCGACCGCGGGGGAGGTCGACGAAGAGCAGCCGGCGCCCGGCGAGCGCGAGGGCGTCGCGGTGCACGACGAGGTAGCCCGCGAAGGCGATCACCAACAACACCTTGGCGACCTCGCCGGGCTGGAAGCTGAGACCGCCGAGCCGCACCCAGATGCGGGCGCCGTGGATGTTCGCCCCGATGCCGGGGAGTAGCGGCAGCAGCAACAGCACGATGGCGGCGAGCCCGGAGGTGTACGTGAACGCCTGCAGCCGCCGATGATCGCGCAACCCGACGAGCACGCCGATGAACAGCAGGACGCCGAGGGTCATCCACACGAGTTGGGTCCTGGCCGGCGGCGTCAACGTCGGTTGGGCGAGGTTGATCCGATGGATCATCGCCAGGCCGAGGCCGTTGAGGGC
>DASVMH010000325.1:0-3220 GCA_036384455.1 Marmoricola sp.
CTACGCAACTATGGGTTTTTCGCGCCCGGTGGACAGGACGACCCACCACAAGCCGGACAGCCGAGCGCGGAGAGCGGCCACCCGTCCACCGTCCTCGTCGGCGCCAAGGACCGCAACCCACGGCGACCCGTCAGCCGCGAGCGATTCGAACCGCCCACGAACCCGACGCGACGCGTGCGGCCGCCCACCGAACCGGCGGGTCCGCTCGCAGGCCGAAACCTCCGGGCGCAGACACGCAGCGTGTGATGCGTGGGGCTGGTGTGACATTCGCGTAAGTTGATCACCATGGCGACCCGTACGTCTTCCCCGGCGGCGTCGCGCAGCAAGAGCAGCACCCGCAAGTCCTCCGCCAAGCGTGGAAAAGGCTCGCGGGGCCGCTCGAGCGCGCGATCTCGTTCGACGGGAAGGAGCAGCAGCAGGCGAAGCCCCGCCCGGCGGCCCCCTCGCGCGGTGCGCAGCGGCCGTGGCCCGGTCTCGCGCGGCTTCGGCGCACTCGGACGCGTCGTGTCCGGCGTCTGGCTCGGCGGCGCCCACGTGATGGGGGCCGGCGTCCGCAAGGTCGGCCAGGGCGCACGCGACCTCGATCCCGAGCACCGTCGTGATGGCGCCGGCCTGTTCCTGATCGCTCTGGCGATCGTCGTCGCCGCCTCGGTGTGGTGGCAGCTCCCGGGTGGCCTGCCATCGGCCGTACGCGCCGTCGTCGCCGGCTCGGTGGGCCTGGTCGCCTGGTTCGTGCCGTTCCTGCTCTGCTTCATCGCGTGGCGCAACCTGCGCGATCCCGAGGCCAACGGGCCGGTCGGTCGGCAGGTGATCGGTTGGGCAGCGCTGCTGTTCGGTGTGCTCGGCATCATCCACATCTCCAACGGCTCACCGCGTCCGGTCGCGGGCAACACCGAGCCGATCCAGCAGGCGGGCGGCGCACTCGGTTTCGTCATCGCAGAACTGCTCACCGACCTGCTGAAGTCGCACTACGTCGTGGTGCCGCTGCTCGCGCTGCTGGCGGTCTTCGGCGTGCTCGTCATCACCGGCACGCCGGTCTACCAGGTCCCCGCGCGACTGCGGGTGATCCGCGATCGGCTGCTCGGTCGGCAGGTGGTCCCCGACGATCTCGCGGCACTCGGTGCGAAGCGCAGCTTCATCGACCCCGACATGGGCGAGCGGGCCTACGACAGCCCGGTCGTGGAGGACCGCAAGTCACGTCGTCGCCGTAAGAAGGACGACGGGCCGTACGACGTCGAGAACGACCCCGTCGAGGGAGCTGACGGGGGGACCGACGACGAGACGACGACGGTCGTGGACACGGGCGTACCTCCGGGCGCGAAGCGGGCGACCCGCAACGAGGACGGCGAGTTGGAGCCGCCACCGCACACGCCGCTGCCCGCACGGGTCGAACAACTGTCGCTCTCCGGCGATGTGACCTACACGCTGCCCGACAGCCAGGTGCTCAAGCAGGGCAGCCCGCACAAGGCCCGCTCGAAGGCCTCCGACGACGTCGTCCATCGGCTCACCCAGGTGCTCGACGAATTCGGCATCGACGCCCAGGTGACCGGCTACACCCGTGGCCCCACGGTCACCCGCTACGAGGTCGAGCTCGGTCCCGCGGTGAAGGTCGAGAAGGTCACCGCGTTGAGCAAGAACATCGCGTACGCCGTGGCCAGCGCCGACGTGCGGATCCTGTCGCCGATCCCGGGCAAGTCCGCGATCGGTATCGAGATCCCCAACTCCGACAAGGAGATCGTCTCCCTCGGCGACGTGCTGCGCTCGCCGTCGGCGCGCAACGAACAGCATCCGATGATCGCGGGGCTGGGCAAGGACGTCGAGGGCGGTTTCATCGTCGCGAACCTCGCGAAGATGCCGCACCTGCTCGTCGCGGGTGCGACCGGCTCCGGAAAGTCGAGCTTCATCAACTCGATGATCACCTCGGTGCTCATGCGGGCCACGCCCGACGAGGTGCGGATGATCATGGTCGACCCCAAGCGGGTCGAGCTCACGGCGTACGAAGGCATCCCGCACCTGATCACGCCGATCATCACCAGCCCGAAGAAGGCCGCCGAGGCGCTGCAGTGGGTCGTGCGCGAGATGGACATGCGCTACGACGACCTGGCCAACTTCGGCTTCCGGCACATCGACGATTTCAACAAGGCCGTCCGCGCCGGCAAGGTGGAGGTCCCGGCCGGCAGCGAGCGGGTGCTGGCGCCCTACCCCTATCTTCTCGTGGTGGTCGACGAGCTGGCCGACCTGATGATGATCGCACCCCGCGACGTCGAGGACGCCGTCGTCCGGATCACCCAGCTGGCGCGTGCGGCCGGCATCCACCTCGTGCTGGCCACCCAGCGACCGTCGGTGGACGTCGTCACCGGTCTGATCAAGGCCAACGTGCCCTCCCGACTCGCCTTCGCGACCAGTTCGCTCGCCGACAGCCGGGTCATCCTCGACCAGCCGGGCGCCGAGAAGCTCGTCGGGCAAGGTGACGGGCTGTTCCTGCCGATGGGCGCATCCAAGCCGATGCGCGTGCAGGGCTCCTGGGTCACCGAGGCCGAGATCCGTCAGGTCGTGGGGTTGTGCAAGAAGCAGCTCGAGCCGACGTACGTCGAAGAGGTCACCGCCCCGAAGTCGTCGAAGCGCGAGCTCGACGACGACATCGGCGACGATCTCGATCTGGTGATCCAGGCCGTCGAGCTGGTGGTGTCGACGCAGTTCGGGTCGACATCGATGCTGCAGCGCAAGCTGCGGGTCGGCTTCGCCAAGGCCGGCCGGCTCATGGACATCCTTGAGAGTCGCGGGATCGTCGGCCCCAGCGAGGGGTCCAAGGCTCGCGACGTCCTGGTCAAGCCCGATGAGCTCGATGCGGTGATCGCGACCTTGCAGGGGGAGCAATGAACACGTTCGAGGTACGCCGCAACCGCACGCTGTGCGGCGCGCTCGGGGCGGTGGCGGCTCTGGTCGCGATCGCCTACCTGCAGCGTGCCGCCTCCGGCGGTGGGGTCCTCGACTGGGTGATCTGCGCGCTGATGACGCTGATCGCGCTCGTGCAGCTCGCCGGACTCGTCGACTCCCAGACCTCGCTCGTGGCCGCCGACAGTGACGGGATCCGGCTGCGGCTGGGCCAGGAGTGGCTGGAGCTGCCCTGGCTGAGCGTCGAACAGGTTGTCGTCGAGCAGCGCGACGGTCCGATCCGGGACGGCCGCCTCGTCGTGGTGCCGCGCGACCTCGATGCGGC
>DASVMH010000326.1:0-4667 GCA_036384455.1 Marmoricola sp.
GACGGATTGAGCGTTTGAGGACGCGCCATGGCGCGTCCCGCGGCACACAACCATCTGGGTGCTCAGTCCTGCCAGTCGGGCGGGCGCTTCTCGGCGAACGCGACCGGACCCTCGATCGCGTCCGGATGTGTGAAGGCGACCATCGTCTCCTCGGTGTTGACCGCCCACGGCTCCTCGGCGGTCCACTCGGCGAACCAGTCGTTGGCGGCAGTCCGGGTGCGGTGCAGCAGACGCTTGCTCTGGCGTACGGCCGTGGGCGCGTTGTCCGCGATCGCAGTGGCGAGGGCCAGCGCCTCGTCGAGCACGGAGTCGGCGGGCACCACGCGGTTGACCAGACCCCACTCGAGGGCGGTCGCGGCGTCGACGGGCGCACCGGTCAGGGCCAACTCCATCGCCCGCTTGGGAGCCACCTGATGCTGGATGCGTAACAGCCCACCGGCCGCGGCGACCAGCCCGCGACGCACCTCCGGCAGCCCGAAGGAAGCCGCGTCCGACGCGACGACGAGGTCGCACGCGAGGGCCAGTTCGGTGCCGCCACCCATCGCGAACCCGTTGACCGCGGCGATGACGGGCTTGTCACACCAGTGCTGCACGAAGCCGGCGAAACCCCACTCGTCATGGCCGATCGGCCCGATCGGCTGCCCGGCGGCGATCGCCTTCAGGTCGGCCCCGGCACAGAAGGCGCGGCCGCGACCGGTCAGGACCAGCACCCGTACGCCGGGGTCCGCCGCCGCCCGCTCCACCGCCTCCCCGAGACCGGTGGCGAGATCGGCGTTCACTGCGTTCATCGCGTCGGGTCGGTTCAAGGTGATCAGCGCGACGCGGTCACGCACCTCGTGCTCAACGGCGTTGGTGTCTCCAGACATGGAGGGAACGTTAGCGAGGAGTCTGGTATATCCGTCTCGTTTATCCATTGGAGCCAAGTCATGACCGTGCGCACGAAGTTGTTCCTCAGCAACAGGACACAGGCGGTGCGCCTGCCCAAGGACGTAGCCTTCGACACCTCGATCACCGAGGTCGAGATCACGATCGTCGGAGACACGCGCGTGATCACTCCCGTTGGTCGTCGGATCGACGTCTTCTTCGACACACCGGCGCTGATCACTGATGACTACATGACGCAGCGCGACCAGCCCCCTGTGCAAGAGCGCTACTGGGCATGACGGGTCCGCAGCACCTGCTCGACACGGACATCGCCATCGAGGTCCTCCGCAAGCGCGATCGTCGGCTCGTCGATCGCATGCGCTCGGCCTCGACGGTCGCGCTGTCGACAATCTCGTTGTACGAGCTCCGCCTCGGCGCCGAGCGTTCCACCGACCCGGCCAGGAACAACGCCGCGGTCGATGAGTTGGCCGGAGTCGTCGAGGTGGTGGACTTCACCCCGGGCGCCGCATCCGCGTCCGCCGCCATCCGCGCCGAGCTCGCCCGCGTCGGCAAGCCGATCGGCCCCTACGACCTGATGATCGCCGGCCACGCTCGCGCCCTGTCACTCACGCTGGTGACGCGCAACCTGCGCGAGTTCCGGCGCGTTCGCGGGTTGAGCGTGGAGAAGTGGTGAGTGCACGGTCGCGGGTCCGGGTGGAGCGCCGGGCGACTTGGGCCTAGCGTTCTCCCGTGCGGACGGATCCGTCCCGGCACGCGCCCCCCACCCTCGTCGAGCGCGATGCCGAGACAGCAGTGCTCGAGGCTGCGGTGACGGCTGCCCTCGAGGGCAGCGGCAGCGCCGTACGCCTGCTCGGCCCACCCGGCGCCGGCAAGACCGCGCTGCTCCGAGCGGTGGCCGGGAGCGCAGCTGCGGCGGGCGCGCGCACCTGGTCGACCTCGGCCGGTCAGTTGGAGACGCAGGTCCCCTTCGGTGTCGTACGCCGCCTCCTGGACCGTCCCGTACGCAGCCTGCCCGCACGGGAGCGGGCGGCGCTGGCCGACGGACCGGGGCACCTCGCCCTGAGCCACCTCTGGACCGGCGGTGCCGCAGCCACCGAGCCACCCGCCCAGGGCGACATGCTGCACAGCCTGGGCTGGCTCCTCGAGGAACTCGTCGGCGAGGACGCCCTGGTCATCGTGGTCGACGACGCTCAATGGGCCGACGAGGAGTCACTGCTCTTCTTGGGCTCATTGCGCGAGCGGTTGGCGGATCTGCCCGTAGGAGTCGTCGTGGCCGCGCGCGACGAATCGGTGGACCGGATGCCGTCGCTGTCCGCACTCGTGGCCGACCGTGACGCCGTCGTGCTCCGCCTCGCACCGCTGACCGGCGACGGCGTCTCCACCCTGCTCGCCGAGCACTGGTCGCAGGTGCCTGACGGCACCGCGGAAGCGGTCCTGGAGGTGACCGGAGGCAACCCGTTCCTCGTGCACGCCCTCGCCGACGCCCTGACCAACGCGACTGCGCACGTGGACCCCGACGAGGTGCGCGCCGCCGTGCCCGACAGCGTCGTCGACCTGATGGTCTCGAGACTGGCCGCGCTCCCCACCGACGAACAGGTGCTGGCCCGCGCGGTCGCGGTCCTCGACACCACCGCACTCGCCGAGGCCGCGGCACTCGCAGAGCTCGACGCCGACCGGGCGGCGGTCGCGGCGGACCGACTGCGGCGAGTGGGGATCTTCGCCCACACGCCGGAATTGTGCTTCCGGCACACCCTGCTGCGCAGCGCGGTGCACGCGCTGATCGGGCCGGACACCCGGGCAACACTGCATCGCTCGGCCGCACACCTGCTTGCCTCCTCGGACACCGCGCGCGCGGCCGCCCACCTGATCGAGGCTCCCGGCACCGCTGATCCGTGGTCGGTGGCACTGTTGCGCGCGGCCGCGGGCGACGCGGTCGCGCTCGGCGCACCCCAGCCGGCCGTCGCCCTGCTCCTGCGTGCCCTGGCCGAGCCGCCGGCCGCCGAACAGCAGGCCGATCTGCTCTCGGAGCTCGGGCTGGCCCAGATGCGCACCTTCGACCCGGCAAGCATCACCACCCTCGGCGACGCGTTGGCGCACACGACCGAACCGGCGGCTCGGGTGCCGCGGGCGTTGATCCTCGGCGCGGCGTACGCATTCGCAGGCCGCCACGACGAAGGTGCCGCGCTGCTCGACGGGGTGCTCACCGAGCTCGCCGGCGCCGACCGCGAGGCGATCCTCACCGTGACCGCGGCGTGGGCCGCCATCGCGCTGCTGATCCCGGCACGCGTGCCCGAAGCGCGGCGTCGGCTCGCCGAACTCCCCGACCTGGCGGGCAGGACCCCCGGTGAACGCCTCGTCATCGTCCAGCAGATCAACGTCGCTGCGGGCAGCAACCAGCCGCGCTCGGCGATCCACGCGCTGATCGATCGCGTCATCGGCGACTGGGGCACGCCCGAGCAGTTCCCCGAGTCGGGCGACTGGGTGTGGCCGCGGCTGTTGCTCGGCCGGATCGGTGAGTACGACACGGTCCGCCGGATCACCGACGCCGGGCTGGCCCAATCCGAGTCGACCGGCTCGGTCGTCGGCATGATCGCGGCCAGTTTCGTCCGTGCGCTGACGGAGTACGACGCCGGCGATCTGGCGACCGCCGAGTTGCACTACCGCGCGATGGTCTCCCACCACGACGGTGGGTTGCTGATCCAGACCCTCGGTCATGCCGGCCTGGCCGAGACCCTTGCCCGTCAGGGCCGTCTCGACGACGCGCGCACGGTGCTCTCCCGCTTCCCCGACGTGCTGCCACCCGGCACCGCGTCGACGGCCGCCGCGCTGGTCTGGGAGGCCAGGGCGTTCGTCGCGAACAGCCTCGGTGACCACCACGGTGCCCTCGCCGCCGCCGAGAGTCTGCATCTGCTGCTCGACGGGCTGGGTGCGGATTCGCCGACGTGGATCGGCTGGCGTCCGCTCGCGATCGAGCCGCTGCGTGCCATCGGCCGCCTGCCCGAGGCTCGCATCCTCGCCACCGAGCATCTCGCGCTGTGCGAGGCCGGCGAGGTTCCACACCTGATCGGTGAGGCCAGAGCTCTGCTCGCGACGGTCACCGCGGACCCCGCGGACGCGGTCGACCTGGCGCGCAGTGCCGTGACACTGCTCGAGGGCTCGGCGAGCCGCTTCCGATCCGGCTGGGCCACGCTGACCCTCGGGTCGCTGCTGCGCCGCCAGGGACACAAGCTCGAGTCGCGCGAGCACCTGCGCGTCGCGGTCGACACCCTCCTCGACTGCGGCGCCGCGCTGGCCTCCTTCGCCGAGCAGGAGCTGGCCGCGACCGGCGTACGCATCACCCGCGCGGACCCGCGGCGCCTGACCCCGAGCGAGATCCGGGTGGCCGAGTTGGCGGCGACGGGCCTGAACAACCGCGACATCGCGGCCCGTCTGCACGTCACGCGCAAGACGGTCGAGACACACCTGTCAGCGGTCTACCGCAAGCTCGACATCTCCGGACGCGACGCGATCAGCGCCGAGGACCTCCACTGATCCCCCGCCGGGTGGTGGGGATGGTCAGGTGGACGGGGTGAAGACGTGGCTCCAGATCTGTGAGCCGTCACTGTCGAGGTAGATGTATTCCACCTTCGGATCGGAGATGCCGGCCTGCGTCATCCCGGGGAAGACCTTCTCGTCACACACGGACTGCAGCTTCTTGACCGTCTTCTCGAGCCCTGTCTTCGCCGAGGCGCGATTGGCGACCTTCTTGTACGTGTAGGTGTAGATGAGGGTGTGCGCACCCG
>DASVMH010000327.1:0-5506 GCA_036384455.1 Marmoricola sp.
CTCGCCGGTCTGGTTCAACGTCGGCACGACCGCCCCGCAGCAGGTCTCGGCGTGCTTCATCCTGTCGGTCGACGACTCGATGGACTCGATCCTCGACTGGTACAAGGAGGAAGGCTTCATCTTCAAGGGCGGCTCCGGTGCCGGCCTGAACCTCTCCCGCATCCGCTCGTCGAAGGAGCTCCTCTCCTCCGGTGGCACCGCGTCCGGTCCGGTCTCGTTCATGCGTGGCGCGGACGCGTCCGCGGGGACCATCAAGTCCGGCGGCGCGACCCGCCGCGCGGCCAAGATGGTCGTGCTCGACGTCGACCACCCCGACATCGAGGAGTTCGTCGAGACCAAGGCGCGCGAGGAGAACAAGATCCGCGCGCTGCGCGACGCCGGCTTCGACATGGACCTCGGCGGCCGCGACATCACCAGCGTCCAGTACCAGAACGCCAACAACTCCGTGCGCGTCACCGACGAGTTCATGCGTGCGGTCGAGGACGGCACCGAGTTCGGCCTGCGCGCCCGTGGCACGCATGAGGTGATCGAGACCGTCGACGCCCGCGAGCTGTTCCGCAAGATCAGCAAGGCCGCGTGGGAATGCGCCGACCCGGGCCTGCAGTACGACGACACCATCAACGACTGGCACACCAACCCCGAGACCGGCCGGATCACCGCGTCCAACCCGTGCTCGGAGTACATGTCGCTCGACAACTCCTCGTGCAACCTGGCCAGCCTCAACCTGCTGAAGTTCCTCAAAGAGGACGACACGTTCGACTCCGAGCGCTTCGCCAAGGCGGTCGAGCTGATCATCACCGCGATGGACATCTCGATCTGCTTCGCCGACTTCCCGACCGAGGCGATCGGGCGGACCACGGTGGACTACCGCCAGCTCGGCATCGGGTACGCCAACCTCGGCGCCCTGCTGATGGCGATGGGCCTCGGGTACGACTCCGAGGGTGGCCGCTCGATGGCTGCAGCGATCACCTCGCTGATGACCGGTGTCTCCTACAAGCGCTCGGCCGAGTTGGCCGGCATCGTCGGGCCGTACAACGGCTACGAGCGCAACGCCGACGCCCACAAGCGGGTGATGCGCAAGCACCAGGCGGCCAACGACCAGGTCCGCACCCTCGCGGTCGCCGACGCGGGCGTACACAAGGCGGCCACGCAGGCCTGGGCCGACGTGCAGTCGATCGGCGAGCGCAACGGCTTCCGCAACGCCCAGGCCTCGGTGCTCGCACCGACCGGCACCATCGGCTTCATGATGGACTGCGACACCACCGGCATCGAGCCCGACTTCTCCCTGGTGAAGTTCAAGAAGCTCGTCGGTGGCGGCTCGATGCAGATCGTCAACCAGACCATCCCGCGGGCGCTGCGCAAGCTCGGCTACCCCGACGAGCAGGTCGAGGCGATCGTCGAGTTCATCGCCGAGAACGGCCACGTCATCGACGCCCCGGGTCTGCGGACCGAGCACTACGAGGTCTTCGACACCGCGATGGGTGCTCGGGCGCTCAAGCCCATGGGCCACGTCCGGATGATGGCGGCCTGCCAGCCGTTCCTCTCGGGCGCGATCTCCAAGACCGTCAACCTCCCCGAGAGCGCGACGATCGAGGAGATCGAGGACGTCTACATGGAGTCCTGGAAGCTCGGCCTCAAGGCGACCGCGGTCTACCGCGACAACTGCAAGGTCGGTCAGCCGCTCTCCGACGGCAAGGCCGACAAGGCGGCCGGCTCGGAGGTCGAGCCTGTCGAGACCACTGTCGTCGAGGTGCACAAGCCCTTCCGCAAGCGGCTCCCCAAGAGCCGGGCATCGCGGACGACCTCGTTCACCGTCGGCGGCGCCGAGGGTTACATGACCTCGGGCGCGCACGCCGACGGAGAGCTCGGCGAGGTGTTCCTCAAGCTCGGCAAGCAGGGCTCGACCCTGGCCGGTGTGATGGACGCCTTCTCGATCGCGGTCAGCATCGGCCTGCAGTACGGCGTGCCGCTGGAGACCTACGTCTCGAAGTTCACCAACCTCAGCTTCGAGCCGGCCGGCCTCACCGACGACCCGGACGTGCGGATGTCCAAGTCGCTGATGGACTACGTCTTCCGTCGGCTGGCGCTGGACTACCTGCCCTTCGATGAGCGTTCGATGCTGGGCATCTACTCCGCCGAGGAGCGTCAGCGTCAGCTCGAGACGGGTTCGTACGAGCCGATCGAGGAGACCGGCTCGCCGGCCGAGCTGATCGCCGACGCACCCGTTGCTCCTGCGGTCGAGCACGTCGAGGCCGAGACCGTCGAGGCAGAGGAGGTCGAGTCGGTCCAGACCCCGGCCGCACACACCTCGGCCGAGCTTCTCGAGAAGATCACCGGCACCGCGGTCGACTCGCCGCTGTGCATGACCTGCGGCACCAAGATGCGCCCGGCCGGCAGCTGCTACGTCTGCGAGGGCTGCGGCTCCACCTCGGGCTGCAGCTGAGCCAGCGACCTTCTGCGGGGGATCGGTGTCGGATGGTGACACCGATCCCCCGCAGAGGTGCTTAGGTTGTCGTCGTGACGCACGACCTCTTCATCGCACCCGACGGTGAGCCGCGTTGTGCATGGGCGGGCTCCGCGCCCGACTTCGTCGGCTACCACGACTCCGAGTGGGGCTTCCCCGTCGCCGACGACGTACGCCTCTTCGAGAAGGTCAGCCTCGAGGGGTTCCAGTCCGGGCTGAGCTGGCGCACGATCCTCGACAAGCGGGAGAACTTCCGCGCTGCCTTCGCCGGATTCGACTTCCACGTCGTTGCCGGCTTCGGCCCCGGCGACGTCGAGCGGCTCCTCGGCGACGCCGGCATCGTGCGGCACCGCGGCAAGATCGAGGCCGTCATCAACAACGCAGCGCGCGCCGTCGAGCTCGAGGCGTCGGAGGGCTCCCTGGCGGCCTTCTTCTGGAGTTTCGAGCCGAGCCCCGACGAGCTCGCGTCCCCGCAGACGCTGACCACCTCGCCGGCATCCGTGGCGATGTCGAAGGAGTTGAAGCGGCGCGGGTGGCGCTTCGTCGGACCGACCACCGCCTTCGCCTTCATGCAGGCGATGGGGCTGGTCAACGATCATGCAGTGGGCTGCATCGTGCGCGACGAGGTCGAGCAGGCGCGGCGGCGATTCCGGCGGCCCTGAGCCCTTGTGCGCGGCGTACGTCCGTGACTGACTGGGCTCATGCCAACACGCACTGCACGCACGGACTGGACCGGGACGCTCATGGAGGGCACCGGCCGGGTCGAACTGTCCAGCTCGGGAGCCGGCACCTACGAGGTGTCGTTCCCCAAACGCGCCGCCGATGACGCCGACGGGGCGACGAGTCCCGAGGAGCTCATCGCAGCGGCCCACTCGGCATGTTTCGCGATGTCGCTGTCCAACGAGATCGCGCAGGCAGGCGGGACGCCCCAGGCGCTCGAGGTCAGCGCCGCCGTCTCCCTCGGGCCAGACCCGGCAGGAGGCTTCCGGCTGACCGGCATCGCGCTCACGGTCACCGGCGAGGTCGACGGCATGGACGAGGCAGCGTTCCAGGCGGCGGCCGCGACCGCGAAGGCCGGCTGCCCGGTGAGCAAGGCACTCAGCGGCGTGGACATCACCCTCGAGGCCTCGCTCGAGAGTTAGTGGCGCCGTCACGGCATGATCGGACCGTGACGACCGCGAAGGATCTGCTCGCCCCTGGGCTGCTCGATCCAGCAGAAGCGGTCCGGCGTACGGCTGCGGGGAGCCAGGACGCGGCGGTGCTCATCCCCGTGGTCGAGGACGGGCGCGGCCCGGTGGTGATCTACACCGAGCGCCGCGCCGACATGAGGAAGCACCCCGGGGAGATCTCGTTCCCGGGCGGACGTCGTGATGACGGCGAGCCGTTGCTGACGACGGCTCTGCGCGAGGCCGACGAGGAGATCGGGCTGGGCCCGGACCGGGTGGAGGTGATCGGCGCGCTGGCACCGATGGGCACGGTGGTGACCCGCTACCGGATCTACCCGTTCGTCGGCGTCGTTGCCGCCGGTCCCGATTGGACGCCCTCGCCGGCGGAGGTCGAGCAGGTCCTCGAGGTCCCGCTCGATCAGCTCGTCTCGGTGTACCGCAGCGAGCGGTTGTGGGAGAAGCGGATCCCGATCCGTACGCCCACGTTCCGCGTCGACGGCCACCTGATCTGGGGCGCGACCGCGCGGCTGACCGAACAACTGCTGCTACGGGTGCGACTGATCTGAGTGATCCGGTTGGAGGCGCAACTCGACCGGTCTCAGGCGCAACTCGATCGATTTTGGGCGGAACTCAACGGTGGTGGGCGAGGAGGCGGCGGGCGAGTTCGGGGCCGGCGCTGATCATGGCCCGGGGGTCGAGTACGGCCGCATCGACGCCCGCAGCCAGGAGCAACAGCCCGAGGCGGTCGCGCACCGGGGGAAGCAGATCGAGGTCGAGAGTGGTGTCGAACTCATCCTCGTCGACCACCTGCACCCGCTCCGCGTGGAAGTCCGCGGCCCAGCGCGCGGAGTGCGGGATCCGGACCCGGACCCGTTCGGTCGCCCGCTGCTCGGCGATGACCTGATCGATCCCGGCGGGCGGGGTGAACGTCTCGTCGAGCACCTCGACCGAGCGCAGGTTCACCGCGAGGTACGTACGCATCGGGCCGTGGTCGTCCCCGGGGCCGGCGTCGACCTCCCAGCCGCGGCGCGTCTGCACGAGCCGATAGGGCTCGATGACCCGGTCGATCACACCCTCGTACCAGGAGCGTGAGTACTCGATGCGGACCTTGCGCCGGCCCGCGACGGCGTTGCGCAACTGTTCGACGAAGCCGCCGGAACGGGCTGAGTCCTCGGGCGCGCCGTCGCCGAACACGGCATCGGTGAGCACCGAGATCGCCGCGGCCAGATCGGCGTTGCCGGGTTCGGTCTCCGCGAGTGCGGTGGCAGCGGTGTAGACGAGTGCCAACTCGCCGGCGTCGACACGTTCGACGCCGATCTCCTCGGCGGGGCGGTCGTCGATGAGGCGGACCCGGTCCGCGTCGTTGGGGTCGACCTCCCCACCCGAGGCCGAGCTGAAGAACTCGATCGATTCGGGCCGTGAGAGACCGAACAACACGGGATTGAGCTCGGCGCTGTAGAAGGCGAGCAGGTCCGTGTGCAGCTCCGCCGCGGTCGTACCGACCTCTGTGGCGAGCTCGGTGAGGGACATGCCCTGCGGATGCGTGGCGAGGATCTCGAACACATGGGGCAGCCGGGCGATGCGTTGGACGTACTTGGGAGCCGGCATCACTCACCCGCCATCATCGAGAGTTCGTCGAGCAGTTCGGCATGTACGTCGGGTGGACCGATCAGGCTGACGCGCGATCCGAGTTGGTAGAGCCGTGCTCGTAGCCCGGCCCGGTTGGTGACCCGGTAGGTGAACGTCGTCGTGTCGTCCGTCGTCGACTCCGTCGCCGGTGCGCCGAGCCAGTGGCGTACGTCGGGGGCGAACTGCGCCGGGCTCGTCACCGTCACCTCGACCGGTTCGTCGACGGCCCACAGCAACGGGTTCGGGG
>DASVMH010000328.1:0-12506 GCA_036384455.1 Marmoricola sp.
CACCCGAAATACACGATCACCGGCGGCACCGTCACCCTCGACGGCGAGGACGTCCTCGCGATGACCGTCGACGAGCGCGCCCGCGCCGGCCTCTTCCTCGCGATGCAGTATCCCGTCGAGGTGCCCGGCGTGTCCGTGGCCAACTTCCTGCGCACCGCCAAGACCGCGATCGACGGCGAGGCGCCCAAGCTGCGCACCTGGATCAAGGACGTCAACACCTCGCTCGGCGCTCTGGACCTGGACCCGTCCTTCGCGCAACGTTCGGTCAACGAGGGCTTCTCGGGTGGTGAGAAGAAGCGCCACGAGATCGCTCAGCTCGAGTTGCTCGACCCCAAGGTCGCGATCCTCGACGAGACCGACTCCGGTCTCGACATCGACGCGCTCAAGGTCGTCTCCGCTGGCGTCAACCGCTACAAGGAGGCCGGTGACAAGGGCGTCCTGCTGATCACGCACTACACCCGGATCCTGCGTTACATCGAGCCCGACTTCGTGCACGTCTTCGTCGCCGGCCGGGTCGCCGAGTCCGGCGGCCGCGAGCTCGCCGACGAGTTGGAAGCCAACGGCTACGACAAGTACGTCAAGGCTGCGGCGGTCTGAGATGACCCTCGACGGTCTGCTCCCCGAGCTGGAGGTGGTCCGCAAGGACTTCCCCATTCTCGAGCGTGAGCTCGCGGGCGGCTTTCCGCTCGTCTATCTCGACTCGGCGAACACCTCGCAGAAGCCGCAGGTGGTCATCGACGCGATGGTCGATCACCTGGAGCACCACAACGCCAACGTCGCGCGGGCGATGCATCAGCTCGGTGCGGAGTCGTCGGCGGCCTTCGAGGAGGGGCGCGACAAGGTAGCGGCGTTCCTCGGCGCACCGTCACGCGACGAGGTGGTGTTCACCAAGAACGCCTCCGAGGCGCTCAACCTGGTCGCTCGGGTGCTGCCGCTCGGCCCCGGCGACAACGTGGTGATCACCGAGATGGAGCACCACTCCAACATCGTGCCGTGGCAGCTCGCGTGCGAGCGCACCGGCGCCGAGCTGCGCTGGTTCGGGCTCAACGAGGACGGCACTCTCGACCTGTCGAACGCCGACTCCCTCATCGACGAGCACACCCGCGTCGTCGCCTTCACCTGGGTCTCCAACATGCTCGGCACCATCAACCCCGTCGCCGAGTTGACCAAGCGTGCCCACGCCGCCGGTGCCCTGGTCGTGGTGGACGCCTCTCAGGCCGCGCCGCAGCTGCCGATCGACCTGGCGTCCATGAGTCCCGACAGCCGACCCGATTTTGTTGCGTTCACCGGTCACAAGGTCGTCGGCCCCACCGGCATAGGGGTGCTCTGGGCTCGTGAGGACCTCCTCAACGAGTTGCCCCCCTTCCTCGGCGGCGGCGAGATGATCGAGACCGTGACGATGGAGCGCACGACGTACGCCAAGGCGCCGCACCGCTTCGAGGCCGGCACCCCGCCGATCGTCGAGGCCGTGGGCCTCGGCGCGGCCGTGGACTACCTCAGCCACATCGGCCTCGCCGACATCCACCGGCACGAACAGACCATCACCGCGTACCTCCTCGAGGGGCTGGCCTCGATCAACGGCGTCACCGTCCTCGGCCCGCTCGATGCGTCCCAGCGCGGTGGCGCGGTCGCCTTCGAGGTCGACGGCGTGCACCCGCACGACGTGGCGCAGTTGCTCGATTCGCGCGGCATCGCCGTACGCGCCGGGCACCACTGCGCCAAGCCCGCGCACAAGCGGTTCGGTGTGCAGGCCTCCACCAGGGCCTCGTCCTACCTCTACACGACCCCGGCCGAGATCGATGCCCTCGTCGAGGGAATCGGCTACACCCAGAAATACTTCAAGGTGGTATGACCGTGACGTCCGGCATGGATCTGGATGCGCTCTATCAGGAGATCATCCTCGACCATTACCGCAACCCGCTCCATCAGGGTCTGCGCGAGCCCTTCGAGGCCGAGGTCCATCACGTCAACCCCACGTGCGGCGACGAGATCACCCTGCGGGTGCACCTGGGCGACGGCGTCATCGACGACGTCTCCTATGACGCCGAGGGCTGCTCGATCAGCCAGGCGGGCGCGTCGGTGATGAGCGATCTGGTCATCGGCAAGTCCGTCGACGAGGCGATGGCGATCCACGCCAACTTCCTCGAGCTCATGCAGGGCAAGGGGAAGGTCGTACCCGACGAGGAGATCCTCGAGGACGGCATCGCCTTCGCGGGCGTCGCGAAATTCCCCGCACGCGTGAAGTGCGCGCTCTTGTCATGGATGGCGATGAAGGACGCGGTCTCGACCGCCCTGTCAGAAGGAGAACCCCATGAGTGACTTTCCTGAGGTCCCCGAGGCCACCGGCACGACGGCGACCCTGACCGTCGACGACGTCACCGAGGCGATGAAGGACGTCGTCGACCCCGAACTCGGCATCAACGTCGTCGACCTCGGCCTCGTCTACGGCGTCAACATCGACGGCAACGACGTGGTCCTCGACATGACCCTCACCTCGGCCGCATGTCCGCTGACCGACGTGATCGCCGATCAGACCAACTCCGCCCTGGAGGGCATGGTCGACGACGTCACGATCAACTGGGTCTGGATGCCGCCGTGGGGCCCGGACAAGATCACCCCGGACGGCCGCGAGATGCTGCGCGCCCTCGGCTTCAACGTCTGAGCTGCGGCGTGCACGCGGAGACCGGCGAGGGCCCGATCGAGGCCTTCTGGCGCAACGCGCGCCGCCATGCCCGGCTGGAGAACATGCCCGGCTACCTCGGGACGCAGCCGGTGGAACTCGTGATCCCTCCGGTGTGGTCCTTCGGGGCGACCGACGAGCACGCCGACGAGTTGCTCGACCTCGTGCTCTCGGGCGTCAAGACCGCGACCGCCAGCGCCGAGTGGGACTACGAGGCCGAGGGTGAGCCGCTGCCCCGGGTCGGCGACCTGAGCATCGTCACCGACTCACAGGGCCACCCCCGCGCGCTGCTCCAGACCTCGGCGGTGGAGGTGCGGCCCTTCGACGAGGTCGATGCCGAGCACGCCTACCTGGAGGGCGAGGGTGATCGGTCGCTCGACCACTGGCGGCGCGTCCACGAGCAGTTCTTCACCGAGAACTCCACCCACGGTCGTGGTTTCTCCCCGGACATGCCGATCGTGCTGGAACGCTTCGCGGTGCGCTACACGAGCGAGTGACCCCCTGATGCCACAGCTCTACGTGGTCCCCGCCCGCATGGGCCGGTGGACGGACAACTTCGTCACGCGTCACGGCGCATGTGCCATGAACGTCGTGAGCGGTGCCCTCGTGGGATTCGCCCAGGACGGTTCCTACTTCGAGGCGCGTTTGCCGTTCGGACGGACGTACGCGGACGCCGCGCGTACCGAGGACTTCGCCGCAGCCGCCGCACCGCCCGACGACTGGGGGCTGCTGCTGGTGCGCAAGGGCGGCTTCGCCGTCGCCCGCATCACCGGCGAGCGGATCACCCGCAGCAAGGTCGGTCACCGTCACGTCCAGGGCCGCAGCAAGGCCGGTGGCTGGTCGCAGCAACGCTTCGCCAGGCGGCGGGACAACCAGGCGACCAGGGCGTACGACGCCGCCGCCTCCTACGCGAGCGACATCCTCGACGGCTGCACGGTGATCGTCGTCGGGGGAGACCAGTTGGGCCTCGACCACGTCCTCGACGCGACCGGCCTGCGACCCCATGTGGTCGACACCCTCACGAACGTCCCCGAGCCACGCCGCGGCGTCTTCGAGAACGCCGTGATCGACGCGCGCTCTGTCAGGATGTCGGTCACCAACGCCTGAGTACCTGCGGAGTCGTCGTGTGGCAGCCAGAGCCCGGCTGGGTCCCCCTCACCGGCGGTCGCGGAGCACTGACCGTCGGGCTCTGGCGCGTCGACGAGGGCGGCCGGCGCTTCGCGGTCAAGCGGGTGCGGCGGCCGGGGCCCGACGAGCCGGAGTACGCCGACCCGGCCGGCGTCGGCTACTGGCGGCGCGAGGCTGAGTTCGCCCTTGCCGGGGTACGCCACCACGGGCTGGTGCCGCCCCGGGTGCACCGGCTGGACGAGGACGACGACGGCTTCACGGTCTGGACCGACGAGATCGCCCGCGCCGACTTCGGTCCGCCCGCGCTCTTCGTCGTCCGTGCGCTGGCTCGTTTGGCCGCGGACCCGGCACCGGAGCACCCCTGGGCAGCTCGCGGTGTGCTCCGTTCGAGGCTGGCGTTCCGCGAGGGCTGGTCGACCCTCGAGCGGACGACCTTCGCGGATCTGGCGGCCGAGCTCTGGCGTCGCCGGTCGTCGTTCCTCGACCGGTGCGACGCGCTTCCGATCGTGCCGGCCCACGGCGACGTGGTGCCCGCGAACCTCCTGGGAGCGTTCGACGAGGCGGTGTGGGCGATCGACTGGGGTTGCTACGGCGCCGCGCCCGCGGGCGCCGACCTCGGCTATTTCGCACTGTCGTGCCGCGAGGATTTCGACGTGCTGCTCGACGGCTACTGCACCGCCCTCACCGAGTACGGCGTCGAGACCGGCCCCACGGACGTCGCGTTCGTCGCGCGCATGCATGCCGTCTACACCGTCGTCGCTCGCGCGGAGTGGGCGCTCGCCCGGGTCGCACCGGGGGAGGGTCCCCTCGCGGCCAAGTACCACCACCCGGCGGTGGCGCCGCACCTGCGGGCCCTCCAGCGCCAGTTCCCGCAGATCGAGGCTCTCCTCAACCCCTGAGTCAGTGGACGTCGCGGCGGTCGAAGGTGAACACCCCGGCGACGCCCACCACCACGGCGAGGGCGAGGACCGTGGCGAAGTGTGCCCAGTTCTCCGGATCTGCGGGGACCGATGACAGGTGCCGGAACGGCGAGACGCCCATGATCCATGAGGGGAACCGCAATGCCGCCCCGAACATCATGACGACGACGCAGAAGACCAGCGGCAGCCAGGCCAGGGACGCCCACTGGGGGAGCGCGCCGTAGAGCAACACGGCGATCGCAGCCAGGAGCAACACCGCCGGCGCCAGCGAGAGCGCCGCCCACGTGAAGGGTCCGACGCGGCCCGAGTCCCCGGTGACCAGGGCGAAGCCGACGCCCAGCCCCAGACCGGACAGGGTCAGGGCGAGCACCGTCCCCGCGCCGGCGATCAGCAGATGGCCGCCCAGCCACCGCCCGCGGCCCAGTCCAGTCGACAACAGCGGTTCGACGTGACCTGCGCTCTCCTCCGCCCGCGGTCGCAGCGCCGACGCGATCGCGAAACCGCACGCCACCAGGGCGAGCATCAGCGCGGAGGCGGCATAGAAGGAGTCGACGATGTCGGGGCCACCGGTGGAGAAGACGTCCTTCGCGAACGACGAGTCTCCGATGAGACTCTTCACGTCGTCGCCGATCGTGCCGTAGGCGACTCCTCCGAGGAACAACCCCGCGGCCCAGCCGAACAACGAACCGCGTTGCAGCTGCCACGCCAGTCCGAAGGAGCTCGCCAGCCCGGCACCGGCCCGAGAGGGGCCGGGTCGGTCGGGCCACAGGCCGGCACCGACGTCACGGTGCCGGAACAGCGCGACCGCCAGCACCACGCCCACAATGGACAGGACCGCGAGCAGTGCGGCCGGCCACCAGCGCTCGCCCGAATAGGCGTGCATGGCCTGGTACCACCCGATGGGGGAGAGCCACGAGAGCGCGCCGTTGCCGACGTCGCCGATCGCACGCAGGGCGTACGTCGCCCCGATGACCGCTCCGGTGATGCCGTACGCCGCACGGGTCGACGAGGTCAGTTGCGCGGCGACGAGCGCGATCGCGCCGAAGGCGGTGCCGCACAGGAACAGGCCCAGGCCGAGGGCGATCGCACCGGCGGCGCCCAACCCGTACGCCACCAGGCTGATCGTGACCCCCAGCCCGACGACCAGGCTGGCGCCGCAGGCGACGACGTACGCCGCGACCATCGGCGCGAGCCTGCCGACGACTCCCGAGCGGACGAGCTCGTCGCGGCCGGACTCCTCCTCGGCGCGCGTGTGTCGCCCGATCATGAACATCACCATGAGCGCGACCGCGATCGCCCCGAACGCACTGGCCTGCCAGGTGACCTGGCCACCGGTCGTGTTCAGCGCCCGCGCAGGGCCCGCCATCGCGATGAAGGCGGTGTTGTGATCCATCGATGCCGCCGCGCGGTCGAACTCGGCCCGGGTGCGGTAGAGCCCGTCGACGCTGTAGGCCTGCGCCCAGAAGAGGATCGTCACGCCGATCGTGAACCACACCACCATCCACCGGTCGCGCCGGACGAACGCCGCGATGAGGACCCGACCGCCCACCGTGGAGGCTGGCATCACTCCGCCTCGTGTTGCTCGACCCGGTCGCCGTAGTGGCGCAGGAAGAGCTCCTCGAGGGTGGGCGGCTGGCTGGTCAGGGTGCGTACGCCCGCGGCGGTGACGGCCTCGAGCGCCGCGCCGAGGCGATCGGAGTCGACCTCGAACTCGACGCGGTGGTCCTCGACGACCAGGTTGTGCACCTCGGCGATCTGCTCGAGCCCCTGGGGCCGACGGTCCACCTCCGCCCGGACGGAGGTCCGCGTCAGGTGCCGCAACTGCGCCATCGTGCCGGTCTCCACCGTCGCGCCGTTGCGCACGATGCTGACCCGATCACAGAGCCGCTCCACCTCCGCGAGGATGTGGCTGGACAGCAGCACCGTGCCGCCGCCCTGCTTGAACTCGTCGACGCACTCGGTGAAGACGGCCTCCATCAGCGGATCGAGGCCCGATGTCGGCTCGTCGAGCATCAGGAACTCGACGTCGGAGGACAGCGCCGCGACCAGCGCGACCTTCTGCCGGTTGCCCTTGGAGTACGCCCGGCCCTTCTTGGTCGGGTCCAGTTCGAACCGTTCCATGAGCGCGGCCCGTCGGGTCTCGTCGAGGCCGCCGCGAAGCTTCCCGAGCAGATCGATGACCTCTCCGCCGGTGAGGTTGGGCCACAGGTTGACGTCGCCGGGCACGTACGCCAGCCGGCGGTGCAGCGCGGCGGCGTCGCGCCACGGGTCCGCACCGAAGAGACGCACCTGCCCCGCATCGGCACGCAGCAGTCCGAGGAGCACCCGGATCGTGGTCGACTTCCCGGCACCGTTGGGGCCGAGGAAGCCGTGCACCTCTCCTCGGCGTACGGACAGGTCGAGACCGTCGAGAGCACGGGTCCGACCGAACGTCTTCACCAGGCCCGAGATCGCGACGACGTCATCCATGCGAGTCCCCTCACCCCCACCAGAACGCTGTGGCGATGATTGCATAGAGCGCGATCAGGGCTGCGCCCTCAAGCCAGTTCGACTCCCCGTCGGCGGAGATGAAGGCCGCGAGCACGACCGCGAGCAACAGCGCGATCACGAGCATCGGGCTGAAGACCAGGGTCAGGCTGGCCAGCCCGAAGACCTGACTGACGATCACGAGGACCGGGGCGAGCACCAGCCCGATCTGGATCGGGCTGTTCAGCACCACGGAGAATGCGTATTCCGACTGGCCGCGGGCGGCGAGCTGGACGCCGATGACGTTCTCGATCGCATTGCCGGCGATCGCGACGATCACCAAACCCGCGAAGGCGTCGGAGATGTTGACCGCATCCATGGCCGGTTGGAGCGCGTCGACGAACCAGTCGGAGACGAAGCCGGCGGCAAGGCCGGCGACGGCGAGCATGCCGACGGCGAGGGCGACCGGCCACCGCGGCGCCTCGGTCTCCATCGTCGGCCCGCCGTCGTCGGGTGCCTCGCGGCGCAGCGATGCGGGCAGGGAGAGGAAGAACAGGGCGAGCAGGATGATCGAGACGATCACCGAGAACGTCTTCTCGTGCGGCTCCGCGGGACTGTGCACCCAGTGCGCGACCGACGGGATCGCCAGCGCGGTGACCGAGAGCAGCATCATCATCGAGATCGACTTGGCCCGCTCCGAGCCGAGCTTCTGGGTGCCGTGCCGCAGGCCCCCGACCACGAACGCCAGACCCAGGACCAGCAGCAGGTTGGCCAGGATCGAGCCGACCAGCGCCGCGCGTACGACGTCGACCAGGCCCGCCTTGAGGGCGAAGATCGAGATGAACAACTCGGGCAGGTTCCCGAGTGCGGACTGCAGCACCCCGGTCGCGCCCGGCCCGAACCGATCGCCGAGCTGCTCGACGCTGCGGCCGACGAGCGAGGCCAGCGCCGTCACCGCACCCGCGCAGCACACGAACGCGACGACCGAGGCCCAGCCACCGAAGTGCGCGACTCCGGCGAGGACGCACAACAGCGCCGATCCGCCGAGCACGATCTTGTCGGACCTGACCAACGTCGGCCCGGCCGTGGCGGCGGTCGCACTCATGACCGCCATCCTTGCATCCGGGATGCCCTCAGTCCTCGAACCCGCGCGCGAGGAGGGCATCGCCCTGGGCGTCGGCATGGCGCAGCGATCGCACGATGAGCGGGACCGCGAACGCCGTCGGGCTGGCGGTGAGACCACGGGCTCGCTGGGCGTCGCGGACCTCGGCGGCGAAACCGGCGACGACGGGTACGGCCCGGATGCCGAGCGCGAGCAGCAGCCCGATGCGCTCAGGATCGACGCCGACGTGGCGCAGTGGTCCGAGCACTCGCACGACGGTGTCGACGAGCGCGGTGGTCCGTGTGGTCAGGGTGACCAGCGCCGCGAGCGCGGCCAACAGCACCAGCGCCCCGACGATGACCACGGCCGCGCGCCATCCTGCGACGATCGTCTGGAAGGCGCCGAGCACCACCATGAGCACGAGCAGCGGCCGGACCTGCGCCCAGGCCACACGTACGGGGATGCGCGCGAGCGCGTAGAGCGCTGCGACGCCGAGCGCGGCGTAACCGATCCGGGCAGGGGAGCCCAACCAGTGGGTGCCCACGGCAGCGGCGACGAGCAGGGCCAGCTTGAGGCCTGCGGGGGCGCGGTGGACGATTGAGGTGCCCGGGTGGAACAGGCCCAGCGAGGTGGTCATCGCGACTCCACCAGCGCGCGATAGTGGCGGACGGCGAGTGCCGGCTTGTCGTCGCACACGACCGCACCGTCGGCGAACACCAGGACCCTGTCGAAGTCGGCGATGAACTCGAGGTCGTGGGAGACCACGACGACCTGCTCGTCGAGGTCCCGCACCGTCTCGGCCAGGATGCGCGTGTTCGCGAGGTCGAGGAGGGTGGTCGGCTCGTCCATCACCAGCAGTTGCGGGGTGGTGACGAGCACGGATGCGAGCGCCAGGAGCTGCTTCTGCCCACCCGAGAGCAGGTGCGCGGGATGGTCACGATGGCCGGCGAGCCCGAAGCGGCTGAGGACCGAGTCGACCCTCTCGGCGATCTCGTGTTTCGACAGGCCGCGCCGGCGCAACCCGAACGCGACGTCCTCGGCGACCGTCGGCATCACGATCTGGGCATCGGGATCGGTGAAGCAGAAGCCCACCTTCCGGCGCACCGCGCGCGCGTCCTTCGCCGTGTCGAGGCCGTCGACCCTGACCGTTCCGCTCGTCGGCACGATCAGGGCGTTGAGCATCCGCGCGAACGTCGACTTCCCCGAGCCGTTGCCCCCGATCACCGCGATCCGGTGCTCGTCCAGACGAAGGTCGAGATCGTGGACGACGGGACGGCCGCCCGTGGCACCGACGACGTAGTCGTGGGCGACGCCCTCGAATTCGATCAGCGGCATGCTTCGACCACCATCGCGACGCCCTGGCCACCGCCCACGGCGATCGCCGCCAGGCCCAGTCGCCCGTATCCGGCGCGGATCATCTGACTGAACAGACGGGTGACCAGCACGGCACCGCTGGCGCCCCACGGGTGTCCCAGTGCCAACGCGCCGCCCTCGACGCAGGCCCGTTCCGGATCGATGCCGAGCTCGTCGTAGCAGGCGAGCACCTGGCCCGCGAACGCCTCGTTGACCTCGATCACGTCGAGGTCGTCGGCACCCACACCGGCTCGCGCCATCGCAAGCCGGGCCGCCGGGACGATCCCGATGCCGGGTCGGTTGGGGTCGACGCCCGCTGTCGCGGTGGCGAGCACACGCAGTCCGGGCCGGTCGTGCGCGCCGTCCGCGATCGCCACCACCGCAGCACCGTCGTTGATGCCGCAGGAGTTGCCGGCGGTGACGGTGCCGTTCGCGCGGAACGACGCCGGGAACCGGCTCAGTCGGGTCTCGTCGAGACCGGCACGAGGACGCTCGTCGCGATCGAGGCCGCCGACCGGCACGATCTCCGCGTCGTACGCCCCGGCGTCCCGCGCCGCGCAGGCGAGTCGGTGCGAGCGCGCGGCGTAGGCGTCCTGGCGCACGCGCGCGATCCCGCGCTCCTCCGCGAGCAGGTCGGCGGCCAGGCCCATGTCGGGATCGCCCAGCTGTGCCGGGGCGAACGGCGCCCGCTCGTAGCGCACGGGGTCACCACCGTCGGCCGGCGGCCAGAACCGCCACGGCGCGGTGCTGGCACTCTCGACCCCACCGGCGAGCACGAGCGATGCCCCGCTGTTGATGAGAGCGACGCCGAGATCGATCGCGGCCAGTCCGCTGCCGCATTGACGGTCGACCGTGACCGCCGGGACGTCGACCCCCAGACCGGCAGCGAGCGTGGCGACCCGGGCGACATCCCCGCCCGGGCCCATGCAGTTGCCCAGGACGACGTCGCTCGGGACCCCGCCCATCGCGTCGCGTAAGGCGCGCAGCACGGGCGCGGCGAGCTCCGGTGCCGTGACCTCCCGCAGGCCGTGGCCGGCAGTTCCGATCGGAGTGCGCAACGCCTCGATGATCACCGGACCGCTCATCGGGACACCGCGGCGAGCAGCGCGCGTACGGCTGCGTGGTCGATTTTGCCGGCGTCGGTGACCGGCAGCGCGGAGACCGAGTGCCACCTCCGCGGGCGCTGCGCCTCGGGCAACAGCTCGCGCGCCGCCTGACGGACATCGTCGAGGTCCCGCGGATCGAGCGCCACGGCGACGATCTCACCGAGCCCTGCATGGGGGAGTGCGACCACTGCGAGCGGCGCGCGCGCCCGGCCCTGCAACGTCGTCTCGATCGCGGCCAACGACACCGTGGCACCGGCCGTGGTGGCGGTCCCCGGCCGGCCGAGGACGACCAGGCGGTCGCCGTCGAGCCGACCACAGTCACCGACCGTGGCCCACGGACCGATGCCTTCAGCCAGGTACGGGGAGCGGACCCAGATGGTCTCGTCACGGATCTCGATGTCCACGCCGGGGAAGGCCCGCAGGTCATGGGCGTGCGCGCCGGCGGCGACGAAGGAGAGCTCGGCGGCGCCGTAGTAGCTGGTCACGTCCAGTCCCGACCCGGTCGAGCGGGCGTGCAGCGCAGGGGAGAGCGCACCACCTGCGACGACCACGCGCGTGGCCCGGGGGAGGCGATCGCCCTGCCGGTCGAGCGCGGTCGGCGTCAGACAGGCGTGCGTTGCGTCCTCCGGGCGGCTCACGACCGACGCGCCGGACTCCTGCGCATGGACGGCGGCGAACAGGTTCATGGTCGCGCTGAGCGGACCCGGGATCCACACGCGGGCGCCGGGCCCGACCCCGGTCAGATCGGAGTACGCACCGAACGAGGCCCACCAGGACTCGGTCGTTCGACGGATCGTGCGCGGCGTCCCGGTCGTCCCCGAGGTCGTCAGGGACAGGTGACGGCCCGCTACGCGGGCGCTGAGGACGTCGGCGACCGGCTCAGGCAGCGGGTGCCGGCTCACGCTCGGCCTCCTGAGCACGTCGCGTCCGAGGCCGGAGCAGCCCCGGGTAGGAGGCGTGCACGCCGTACGCGACGAAGGCGGCGATCACGGTCTTCGCCAGATCGCCGACGATGAACCAGCCCGACCCGGTGATCGCGGCGTCGAGGGAGATGTGGGCACGCCAGGCGGTGCCCGGGATGCCGAGGGCATAGAGCACGACGATGCCGCCGAGCGCGTTGGCGATGACGCCCCACACGATCGAGTACGGCGCGCCGTACTTCTCGGTGAGCCAACCGACCACCCACGCCGCGACGGGGAAGCCGACGATGTAGCCCACGCTCGGGCCGGTGAAGACGCTCAGTCCACCGCGGCCGCCGGCGAGCAGCGGCAGCCCGATCGCGACGAGCGCGAGGAAGAGCAGTTGGGAGGCAGCGCCGCGGCGTCGGCCGATGATCGCGCCGGCCAGCATCGGACCCATGGACTGCGCGGTGATCGGCACCGGGAAACTCCCCGGGGTGAACGCAGGGACCGCGCCCAACGCAGCCATCACTCCCGCGAAGACGGCGACCAGCGAAAGGTCACGGGCGGACAGACGACGGGCGCGAAGCGGGGAGTTCATGGCCGCATTCTGGCAAGTTATCCACAGGCGCGACACCTGTTCGTGACCCAGGTCACGTAACGACTCCAGCCTGTGGACTAACCGTCAAGGTTGTCGGTGGTCATCACGTCCTGGCAGGCCGCGATGGTGCCGCGGTCCATACCGACGCTGAACCAGTGCACCCGCTCCGCGCTGGAGCCGTGCGTCCACTGCTCCTGATTGACCTGTCCGGTGCTCTCCTTCTGGATGCGGTCGTCGCCGACGGCCTGGGC